>JAGPBS010000004.1 GCA_018063245.1 Alphaproteobacteria bacterium
CTACCACGTCGATAGGTCGGGTGTGGAAGTGCAGTAATGCATGAAGCTAACCGATACTAATAACCTAATCGGCTTGATCTCCTTCTCTGATCATCATTACTTACTCTATTCCCCTCTCTTCATGAGTCGGGAAATGCAATCCAAGTTCTCAATTCATAAAAAATAACGACTCTGAATAAAATCTTCAATAACTATTCAGATCTACTAAATACACCAAAATTATATATCTCTTACGCAACTCTCATAAAATCTCTCATACAAAATCTAATATATCCCCACAAGTTAGACACAATAAACTCTTATAAATAAGTGATTTGTAACCCTGCCCTTCAAATCTATACCCTCTATAAAGTAGTTTTAGCTACTATGTTAATTTTATCATTCAAGAGCTAGAGCTGAGCCTAAACAATATTGGAGTTAAGTAATGAGTCAAGTGATTATTTTAGGGTCTGCGCGCAGTTCTGGGAATACACGCAAAGCGGTTGATGATATGTTAAGCCAAGCATCCATCGATATGATTGATTTAAATGAGCTGTCAATCCACCCATTTCATTATGATTTTCAGCATCATGATGATGATTTTATCCCCTTAATAGAACAGCTTCTTTCTTATGATACTTGGATTATAGCAACACCAGTCTATTGGTACTCAACAAGCACAATTCATAAAATTTTTCTAGATCGTTTAACGGATCTTTTGATCCATCGAAAGGATCTAGGCCGAGGGTTGCGTGGCAAGAAAATATATGTACTTGCGAGTTATGGCACATCACTGCCAGATGGATTTGTTGATATGTTCACACAAATATGCACTTATTTAGGTATGGAGTACCTAGGAACGTCATTTATTTATAGCGGAAATGAGAATTCTGACTTATTGTCTTTAAATTCAGAACAATTAACCAATGCTCGTAAAGTGCTTGGGATTAATTCATCATTGAGTGAATAGTTTAATGAATCATCTTCTTACACGTTGATTACTTTCCTCCTTGCTTTTCCTTATTGCCCCAGCTACCCTGAATAAAATTAGCACACGAGGAATATACCATGAATCGCATTATCATAAGCATCTGTTTGCTCTTATCATTTGTCGTTACTGCAACACAATCTTTTGCTGAAACATTTAACATCAACGATATTCAGTACCTCATTACTGAAATAGAAGAAGAGGCTGCAGAGCTTGCGGGCGGTGCCGTAGCAATCATCTCAAATGATCAAGTTGTTTATAAAAAAACATTCGGACATACAAAAGCCGGCGGAGCGCCTATTGATGAGAATACACTTTTTGCTCTTGCGTCTGTCTCAAAGCCTATTGTCTCAACGTCGCTTGCAGCTCTGGCTGATAAGGGCAAAGTCAAATTTGATGATCAAATCGCAATCAATGGTCTCAACTTACCCTTGAAATCTGTGCTGAGTCATACAACCGGCTACAGAGTGCGTGGAGACGCCGATATTGAAAAAGGCGTGAGCCGAAAAACGCTTCTTGGTTTACTCAATAAAGACACCCCAAAATCAGGCACATCTTATTCCTACAGCAATACTGTTTATAGCCTTACAGAAGATTATGCACAATCAAAAGGCTATAATATGAATGAGCTGATGTCTGGGCTTAATATCGGTTCAACAGTTTTACCTGCCAAATCAAACAATCTTGCCCTGCCTCATGGGGCGGATAAGACAAAATTAAATTTCCCTTCGAATTATCAAAAAATTGTTCCAGCATCGGCGGGTGTTTTTGCCTCCCTGAATGGAATGATCGAATTTGTACAGATTATTTCAGGGAATAGACCAAATGTTGTCTCGCAAAAAACACTGGCTCAGTTATTCACGCCTGTTGCCCAGGCTGACGATGTCTTCACTTGGAATATTTTGCCATTCAAAAACCAGGATGTAAATTCATCCTATTGTCTAGGCTGGAGAAAAGTCTCATTAAAATCAGATGCAAAATCGGCACTGGTTTTCCATTCCGGTCGTATTAATGGGGCAACAGCTTTTGTCGGGATCATTCCTGACTCGAAAATAGGAATTGTTATCATGGCAAACCAAACCTCAAGCTTTCCTCTCAGAAATGGTCTTAAAATTTGGAAGGAAGTTGTGCTGGCGCATCAATGATCACTCTTACATTCAAACCCTTAAGCGAATCACATTTCCCGCTTCTTTTAAAGTGGCTGGAGGCGCCACATGTGAAAAAATGGTGGGATAGGGGTATCGCTTATACGCTTGATTTGGTGACGGAAAAATATGGGGATTATGTGAAGGGCTATAAGGCTGTTGATGGGGCTCAAAAACCAATAGAGGCGTTTGTTATTTGTGCAAACAATGTTCCTGTCGGATATATTCAGATATACAATGCCTATGATTTTCCGAGATATAAAAGCCTAACAGGCTTGCCAGAAAAGTTAGGCGCTATTGATCTTTTCATCGGAGAGGAAAAATATTTAGGGCAAAACATTGGCTCACAAGCCATTTCTCAATTTTCTCAGCAAAATGCGAATCGTTTTTCGCATATTTTCGTGGACCCGGATGTGCACAATATTGCGGCCATCAGAACCTATGAAAAAGCTGGATTTAAAAAAATATCGATACAACAAGAACCTGATACTATTTGGATGATCTTGAAAAGTGATCTTACGAAAAGAGGTTTGATATCATGAAATATGCCTTGATGCTTATGGGTTTTGTCATGTGTCTTCTATCTTTCCAGGTAAGTGCCGAGGAGATATCAGATCAAGATTGGGTGCTTCGCGCAGAGCGCGGGGATGCAGAGGCGATTTATATGCTTGGTTACAAAGGCATTGGAGAAAAAGGACCAAATTATTATTATGAAATGGCAGCTAGAAAAGGTCATCCGGAAGCGATCACCCATATGCTAGATGCTCTCTTGTTTAGAGCAGATGAAAATGCTGATGTCCAAAAGGCGAAGGAATTTTCAGATATTGCCCGGAAGATGAAAATTGAATCACAAATTTATCGTAACCTTGATGTGGTTGATATTTGTGCAAAAGCAGGAAAGCCAGATGTGATGGCTCAGGGTCAGATCTATCCCGATCCATCGTTTGAAACATGTAAGGATGAGCACAAGAATCCAGAGACTCTTAAAACTTGCCTCTTGCAGCGAGGAAATAACATTGATATGGCAATGATTTACGCCAATGGTATTTATGTTCAGCAAGATTTATGGAAGGCCATTTCTTATGCCTGTCATGGCTGCTCTATTCCGGCGGAATTACAATCGATGGTTAAAACATTACATAAAGCGACAGAGACGGGCACGCTCGACCAGCCATTTTCATTTTGTGATCATGCCACAGGCACGCATTCAACAACAGCCTGTTATCAAACAAAAGTTGCTGATGATCAGCGTCAGCTTTACACCGAACTTGATTCGCTTGCTTCGTTATTCGATGAGGATGAAAAAAAATTATATGAGGCATTACAAGAAAAAGCTTTTGCCTTTTTTGATCGCAGAGCCTCAAGTGAGCAAGATCTCAGCGGAAGTATGCGTGGGATCTTTCAAACTGAATGGGAATTTGATCAAAGACAGTTTTTTCTTGAGACGCTGAAGAAGCTTGAAACGCAAGCTTTGACATTGTCTCATAAAGACTCTGTAAAAGCACAAAAGGCAATGGATCAATCTTATGAAAAAGTCATTCATTCGCTGAAAATAGAAACAGAGAAAAGAACTGCTGATGGCATGAGTCCAATCATTGAGGTCGAAGATGTGCAAATGACACAAGCAGGCTGGACAGAGTTTCAAGAAGCTTTTACAGCATTTGCAGCAAAACGCTATCCTAAAATGAATCAAGATCATTTTAAAGCCTGGCTTTTTGAGCAGCGGATTGAGCAGCTAAATAAACTTTTAATAGGATTGTGAGGATAAGTGATACCAACTCCTGAACTCGTCCAAAAACTCATATCGGAGCAATTTCCGCAATATGCACATTTGCCTATAAGCGAGGTTGAAAGGCAAGGGCATGATAATTACACCTATCGTCTTGGCGAGGAGATGCTCGTTCGCCTGCCTTCGGCGGTCTGCTATGCAGAGAAAATTGCAATTGAATATGATCTGCTCCCAAAATTAGCAAAGCATCTTAGTTTTAAAATTCCATCACCTTTGAAGATAGGTGCGCCATCATCAGATTTTCCCTATGCATTTTCACTCTACAAATGGCTTACTGGAAAAAGCCTTAATTTACTTGCTCTGAATGAGAGTGAAAATGAGCAATTGGCCTCTGATCTAGCGCAGTTTTTGAAAGAGCTACAAGCCATTACGGATGTCTCAGGCCCTCTCCCAGGCCAGCATAATTTTTGGCGTGGAGATCATATCAGTGTTTATGACAAAGACTTTAGAGCGCAGATAGCGAAGCTTGCGGATATTATCGATGGTGATAAAGCAATGGATTTATGGGAGAGAGCCTGCGCCACAAAATGGGAAAAGGCTCCAGTTTGGATTCATGGTGATTTTGCAATCGGGAATTTTTTGATTGAAAAGGGCAAGCTGTCTGCTGTCATTGATTTTGGAGGGGTTGCCATTGGCGATCCGGCCTGTGATCTTGTCATTGCTTGGACATATTTTTCTGGAAAGGCGCGATCGATTTTTATAAATGAGAATGAGCAAGATCCAGATACTTGGCTCAGAGCGCGCGCATGGGCACTGTGGAAAGCAACTTTTGAATTATGTGAGTTGAATGATCATCAGGGCCGAGGGGCTGCCCTGCAAATGACAATTATTGATAATGTGATGAATGCATAAATAAAAGGAGATCCTATGTCCGCAATTGAAATGAACCCAGAGGTTCTGACTGCAGAAGAATTTGTAGCGCTTTGTCCCAAAGAGACTGTCAGGTCGGTTTATGTGAGTATGAAAGTTTTAGGGCCTATTAAGGGCCTATTATGTCATCGATGTAAGGCCGATATATACAAATATCTTCTTGCCTTTGATGACTGGTGTCCAGAAGTGCATGATCAAGAGCTTAAGAGCCGAAGAGTCTATCGAGATATATCGAATGTTCGTAAGTGTTTTGAGGGAGAGGCAGGTCAATATTGGGCAAGTAAATCACAAATGGCAGAAGTTTATCCCCATTTCAAAGCCTATGTATCAGGCTTGATTCAAGAGGAAGAACAAGCTTATTTGAACATGAGGACAATCGATGTCACGATTGAAAATATACCCTATATTCTGAGTAACATGCTCCATACCTATGAGGAGGGGTTTTATCCCATTCAACATTCTCATCGCATTTATTTAGACCAGCTCTCATTCGATTATTTTTTGAGAAAAAGTGCAGATGTGATCCCTCAAGTTGAAGAGGTATCAAAATGGGATCCTGAGGCAAATGAAATCAAAAAATATCGTAGGATCAGACACCCTGTTTTTTTGTTTAAAAAACACTTTAAGGCTTTTGAGGAAGCAAGACATCATGCACTCTCCGTTTTAGGTCTTTCACGTGATCAAATGAATGAGAAAAATGCAGAATTTATTGAGATCTATCAAGAGTTCAGAAGAGAGATTCAAAGGACGGATAGGCAGGCCATTCATTTTTCCTTTCATGATAAAAATCTGATTCTTCTGCCGCCTGAAGTGTATGAATTAGACAAGCTTGAAACCCTAGATTTGAGCGAGAATCATCTTGCATCCTTGCCGCCGGGCATTTCGGCTTTGCAAAATTTGCGGAGCATTGATTTGCGTGGGAGTCACCTACTTTTTTTGCCTGTTGGTGAGCTTTGTACTTTAAAACAGTTAAAAACAATCTATGTTTGTGAGCCCCAAGGTTTTGTTTCGATGATGCCCCCAATCTATTCTCAAAAACTAAGAGATGCTGGTATTGAGCTCATCGCTGCTGGCCTTATGATGAGTGCGATTAAGTTTTAGATGTTCTTTTTGTCTATTTAAGCTGCAGAAGACAGTTTTTGGATGCACTTGTTGAGATTGTCAACGCCATTAGAGGCTTGTTGCATATTTGAGGCAATCTCTCTTGTGACAGCGCTTTGCTCTTCAATGGCTGATGCAACAGCGCCAACAGATTGTTTTACAGCTCCTGTGGCTTGATTCACTGATGCTGCGCTTTCTGCTGCTTGAGTGGACATGTCTTGTAAGATTGAGATTTTGCCAGCAATATCATCTGTCGCCTTGCTGACTTCATTTGCAAGATTTTTGACTTCTGATGCAACAACGGCAAAGCCTTTACCAGCATCTCCTGCACGGGAGGCTTCAATTGTTGCATTCAAGGCCAAAAGATTTACTTGCCCTGCGATATTGCGAATCATATCAACAACTGTTTCCATTGATTTGGTTGTATTTTGAAGAGAAAGCATGATGTCATTTGTCTCTTGAATTTTATGCGCAATATCCGTCACGGCATTGTTAGAGGTTGACATGTTTGAGCTGATTTCTGCAACAGATGCTGTCATTTCTTCTGCCGCACCAGCAACAGCTTGTATTGTTTCATGCATTTGTGATGTGAGATTTCGAGAATCGATGCGTGCAGACATTTGTCCTGTGATATCTGTTGCGAATTTGACAACTTTAAAGGGCCTTCCATTCATGTCTAAGATAGGATTGTAAGAGGCAATAATCCACACTTCTCTGCCATTTTTACCGATTCTTTTATATTCACCAGACTGATATTCGCCCGCATTTAGTTTCGCCCAAAATTCTTTATATGCATCACTTTGTGCATAAGCAGGTTCTGTAAAGATACGATGGTGCTTGCCTTGAATATCTTCAAGTGTATATCCCATTGCATCCAAAAAGTTTTTATTTGCCTTGATAATTGTTCCATCTAGATGAAAATGAATAACAGCTTGAGATTTATCTGCTGCATTAATTTGTCCGCTGTAATCAGCATCTTGGAACTTTTGTTTTGTGATGTCAGTTGCATATTTGACAATTTTAAAAGGCTTTCCATCCATATCTAGAATAGGGTTGTAAGAGGCCTCAATCCAGACTTCTTTACCGCCTTTGCCGAGTCGTCTAAATTGTCCTGTTTGGAATTGGCCAGCCCGGAGCGTATCCCAAAATTCTTTGTAGGTGTCACTTTCTGCGTAAGCAGGTTCTGCAAATAGACTATGGTGCTTCCCTTTGATTTCATCAAGGGTGTATCCCATTGTACTCAGAAAATTGTCATTTGCTGTTAAAATGATTCCATTCGTGTCGAAATGAATAACAGCTTGCGATTTTCCAATGGCTTCAATTTGTCCAAGATGGTCAGCATTTTCAAGCTTTTGTTTTGTAATGTCCGTTGCATATTTGACGATTTTGATGACTTTTCCGTGTGAATTTGTAATGGGATTATAAGAGGCTTCGATCCAGACTTCTTTGCCACCTTTGCCGTATCTTTTGAATTGTGCAACTTGATGCTCACCTCTGCTCAGTTTTTGCCAGAAGTCGTAATATTCAGGGCTGCTTGTATATTGAGGATCAACAAACATGCTGTGATGCTTACCTTTGATTTCATCAAGACTATAGCCCATGACAGATAAAAAGTGCTGATTCGCAGAAATAATTGTACCATTAGGCTCGAAATAGATCACAGCCTGGGATTTTTGAATCGAATCAAGTTCATTTTTATATTGTGAATTTTGAAAAAACATGAGGCGCCTCTTTCGTTGTTTCTCCATTAGTATAATGAAAATAAATTAACCATCTCTTGAGAGAGGTGTTTCTTGCAAATGAAATTAAATAACATATAATTTCATTGCAATTTAACTGTCAATAATTATTAAGGAGAGTCTTGATGTCAGGGGTTCAACAAAGTTTAGTCTATTCAGGTGTAAATGAAGTCAAATCAATTACTTTTACGGCGTTCGAAGTTGACTTCTTCACGGATGCGATTGGCGTAAGACCAAGAGTCTATGGCGCTACTTGTCAAATTAACCTTGATTCTGTGAAAGATATTTCATCCTGGGATAGAGCTTTGGCACAGCCATTCTTTACAAATAGTTATATCTATTTTGTGTCAACTCAAGACCGTGACATGCTACCTTTTGGGTTAAAAGCGATATTTGAATTGCAGTCAGGTTTTTTTGACCAACATGGGATCCCTTTGCTTGAGCTTTTTGCAAAGGGATCCTTTACAGCGGATTATATTGGAAATGCTTTTCAAGCATTATTGCGGATGAAAAGAAAGATGAGCACAAGAGTTCAAGCTTTAGCTTATTTTACAAAAGGCTTATCACATGAATATGGAATAGGTTGTGGTGTTAATAAAATGAAAAGCAAGTATGCATACCGAAAAGCTGCAGATTTGGGTGATGTGCGTGCGTTATTGATGTTTGGTTTTCAGAAGAAAAGCACACAGGAATATGCTCAAGCCAAAGTTTATTTTGAAAAAGCATCAGAGCAGAGATCTGCTGAAGCAATGAATGAATTGGGTGAGTTATATTACTATGGTTTAGGTGTTTCACGAAATTATGATAAAGCGATTGATCTCTTCAAAAAAAGTGCGCTTATGGGTTATCTATTTGCTATTGATAATTTGAGGCAATTGAATGTGGCTTTAGATCTGAGTAATGTTGTTCAATGGACGATAATCCCTCTTGATGATGAGGAAGCTGATGTTGAAATTGAAGCGAGTGATGACGAAGATTTCTTTTCACACATGATGTCTGATGAGACATTGCCTTTTAAAAAGAGGCCGTATTTTCAAGTTGTTACTCGGAGAATAGAGTCTCCCGCTCCAGAAGAATGCACTGATCAAGAGAGTAAAAAACAAAGGATGTGTGCTGACAATTAATCGCTTTTACAATAATTTGATTGTTTTTTCCCAATTTTGCGCAGATTTGTGTATAATAGAATTATGGAAGGGATAAAGCCTCATGGCAGTGCGCAAGAAACAATATTATTATCATCATAAAGATGTGCTCAATGATCAAGAGAGTGCAAAGCCTCGTTTTTGCGATCATCCTAACTGTCAATTAGAAGCTGATTATAGGGCGCCGAAATCGCGCGATTCAATTGATCAGTATTATTGGTTTTGTCTTGACCATGTCAGAGATTATAATAAGGCCTGGGATTATTATAAGGATATGGGGCCCAATGAAATTGAGTCTCACATCCGTTTTGATACAACATGGCAAAGACCAACTTGGCCTTTTGCAAGTGGTCCGCCAAATGAAGTGCAACTGCGTCATCAAATTTTGAATGACGACTTTTTAAGAGATACTTCTCAGTATAAGCCAGCCAACTATCGGTCGGCTTTGCTCTCGAGTACACAGAAGCAGGCTTTTGATTTTTTGAACCTGCACCCTGATCTTTCTTTTGAGAAGGCCAAAAGAAAATATCGCGATTTGGTCAAGAAATATCACCCTGATCGACATCAAGGTGAAGAGAGCAAAGAAGAGATTCTGAAAAAAATTAACGCCGCTTTTGCAATTGTGAAAGCATACTATAACGATCATATGGACTCATCGCGGTAAGGAAAATCAAAATGGATGAAATGGAACCCGATCTTCAAATTCATGTACATCAAACATTTGGGATCCCATCGGATTTGGTTGTTCAAGGGTTTTCGAAAAAAACAGAACATGTGCCGGATATAGATGAGAATTACCATTTTGATAAAAATACGACACTCGCGATTCTGGCGGGCTTTCAGCATAACCGCCGTGTGATGATTCAGGGCTTCCACGGAACAGGGAAATCAACTCATATTGAGCAAGTCGCAGCCAGGCTCAATTGGCCATGTATCAGGATTAATCTTGATAGTCATATCTCTCGGCTTGATTTACTGGGCAAAGACATGATTTGTTTAAAAGAGGGAAAACAAGTGACTGAATTTAAGCCTGGTCTTTTACCTTGGGCGCTTCAGAATCCATGCGCTTTGGTTTTTGATGAATATGATGCCGGCAGGCCCGATGTGATGTTTGTGATTCAGCGTGTTCTGGAGTCAGATGGCAAGCTGACATTGCTCGATCAGAATATGGTTTTGAAAGCTCATCCTTATTTTCGGCTTTTTGCAACGGCCAATACATTAGGGCTTGGGGACGCAACAGGACTTTATCATGGAACACAACAGATCAATCAAGGTCAGATGGATCGCTGGAATATTGTTGCAAGCTTGAATTACTTGGCAAAGGCAGATGAAATTAAAATTATCACATCAAAACTGCCCGTTTTAAGTGATAAAAAGGGCCAGGATTTGGTTGCGCAAATGGTGAGTATGGCTGAACTCACCCGCTTTGGTTTTGCAAATGGCGATCTATCAACAATCATGTCGCCCAGAACCGTTCTCAGCTGGGCAGAAAATTACATTATCTTTCAAGATGTTGATTTTGCTTTTCGGACAGCTTTTTTTAATAAGTGTGATGAGTCTGAAAGAGTGATTGTTGCAGAGTACTATCAGCGGTGTTTTGGTAAAGATCTTGCATTGGAGTAATTTCTTTTCTCATGGATAAGATTGATCATCAGGATTTTGAAACGGCTCTTAAGGCCTGCATGAAAGCATTGGCAGACAATAAAGACCTTTTGGTTCAATATTCTGATCAGGTCGAAAATACGCCCTTTCGATTTTTGGAGGAATTAAAGGCGCTCACCATGCCTTTGCCGAGTCAAAAGAAGGGGAAAATACGGGGAGAGGCAGATGCCTTTTCGCTTTTTGATCGCTACCATGATGCGCATCTTTTTCATCAAGAGGTGCCCTCACAGGCTGATATCAGGCCCTATTTTCTGATGCTGGAGAAAATGAGATGTCACTTGCTCGGATCACAAAGCATGAAGGGTGTGCAAAAGAATTTGTCCTCTTATTATCAAGTGAAATCTCATGTGGAGGTTAAAGCTGGTCAGGCTCATGGGCCTCACTCTATCTTGCTGAATTTGCCGATTGTGCTCTTGAGTGCAGCCTCATCGATTGCTTTGTCTCAAAAACGGAAAGAATCCATCCGCGATATGGATCCAGTTCAGCGAACGATGTTGTCTGATTTATCAGAGAAACTGCTTAAGCAGATTCAAAATCAAAAGAAATTTCAAGAGACGCTTTTAGCTTTTTTTGAGGATCAAGGGCTTATTGTGGGCAATGTGCAAAAGGATGAGCCTGAGGAAATAGAGGAAGAGAACCCTCAGCGGCAAGAGAAAAAAGATCATTCGATCTTGCGGCAAAACCATCAAAAATTTATGCTAAGCCATAGAAGCCCAGGGCAAAAAACAGTTGATGCCGGAGAAGAGGCATTGGACTTTGAGATTGATTCCATTCAAGAATCTGCAGAAGAGCCACCCGACAAATCATCACAGGAACGACAATCTTTTTTTACAAAGAGAAAGGCGAATTCAGATGACTTGCTCTTTCCAAACTATGCCGTTTATACAAGAGAATTTGATTTGACGCAACATGCGGAAGAATTGATTGCGCCGCTTGAGCTCGATCGGTTGCGCGATGCACTTGATCAACAACTTCAGAGTTATAAGAATCTGACAACGCGCCTTGCGAATAAATTACAACGAAAGTTACTCGCCAAGCAAAAAAGAGCTTGGGATTATAATTTAGATGAAGGCGTTTTGGATACCTTTCGTTTAAGTCGAATCATCATGGATCCGGTATCGCACAGGGCCTTTAAGAAAGAGAAAGTTGATCCTTTTAAAGATACGGTTGTGACGTTGCTGATTGATAATTCGGGCTCCATGCGCGGCAAGCCAATTGCGACAGCTGCGATTAGTGCTGATATTCTTGCGAGAACATTAGAGAGATGCGATATTAAAACAGAAGTTTTGGGCTTTACAACAAGTGCTTGGAAGGGCGGTAAGGCAAGGGATCTGTGGGCAAGTCAGCATAAGCCAACGCCACCCGGCAGGCTGAATGATCTTTTGCATATCATCTATAAGGGAGCCGATTCCTCATGGCGTAAATCACGAAAGAATCTTGGGCTCATGCTTAAAGAAGGATTGCTTAAAGAAAATATTGATGGCGAGGCTTTGCTCTGGGCTTATCATCGACTTGAAGGACGGCCAGAAGAACGTAAGATATTAATGGTTATCTCAGATGGCGCCCCTGTTGATGACTCAACGCAGTCAGTCAATCCCAATCACTATCTTGAGGCTCATCTCAAGGAGGTCATTGCCTATATTGAGAACATGACCAATATTGAACTTGTTGCCATCGGAATTGGCCATGATGTTACAAGCTATTACAAAAGAGCTGTGACAATCATTGATAGCGAGGAGCTGAGCCACACCATTCTCACAAAGTTAGAAGAGCTTTTTAATCTTTGACAATATTCGAATAAAGTCGATTTAAGCCTTTAATGGAAATCATCCAGATGGCGACCAAGAAAACGATACAACCGATAATGTAGGGTGCAAGTGATGTTATGTCACCTGCTGTGATAACCAACAAAGCTGCCACAATAAATCCACTTGAGCCTTTGCCTAGACGTCCACCGATCACATCAACCGCAGCCTTCCCTTTGACCTTTAATTCTTGATCAAGCGGAATATAGGCCATTTCTTTTGTTGCATCAAAGAGTGAATACTTGAACGCTTTTGTTAAAACATTTTGAATCATTGAAATGAGGATGAAGACAGCAAGGGGTGTAAGTCCCAGAAGAGTTGCGAGAGGTGTGAGGAGTTCCAGATTGAAATAAAAGAAGAAAAAGGGAGCTCCTGTTAAGAGAAGAATAATAGGCGTAGAAATAGCCCCAACATACCAACCAAAACGGGCAATGACATTTTTTACAAAAAGGATAAGAACAACCCCAGCAATGCTTGTGGACATTGATAAAACGCCCATAAAAGCATTGAATTCATTCGGATTAGGATATTGTTGTGCCAATTTCGATTTTAATAGGAGTTCACAAAGTCCAAAAGTAACGCCATAGGAGAGGACAAGGATTGCAATGAATCCAAGATACTTAGAGTGAATCAGATAAGAAAGACTTTCCATAAAGGATAGTTTTGGTTTCTCTTCTTTGTGCTTGACCACACTTTCGGCTTTGTCATAATAAACAGGGTCCGTGAGAACATTTTTGGTGATCCAATGATAGAGATAGATAATCATCACCCCGGAAAATATGCCAGCAGAGGCTAAATATTGAAGTGTTCTTGACCAGGCTTTTGTATCGGTTACATCAACAGCGCTATAGTAAGAAAAATAGAAACTGGTAAAACCTGCGATAAAAACAGCAACTGCTGCAATAAATCCAAAGAGTGTGTAGAAGCGTTTTGCTTCCTGAGTTCTGGTGATTTCATTTGCAAACTGCCAGAACATCAAGGTGACCATAAAGGCACTCCAAAGTTCAGCCGTTAGGTAGAAAAGTGTATAGCTCCAATAGCCCCAGATTGGAAAAATATACTTTATATTGGGGAATTGAAGCTGAAGATTGGTGATGGTTTCAGGTGATGGATGGAAAAAATTTTGGTTCGGGAAGAGAACAAAGCTGAATAAAGCAAAATAGCCCACGAGCACAATCACGATGAACTTAAAAATTGTATCTCTGGAGTAGATGTTAGAGAGCTTGGTATACAAGAATACCAGTGCAATTGAGATTGGGACAACGATACCCCCTTTTAAGAAGGGGATTGTTTCAGGTCCAGCGCCAGGGGCGGTTACAATAAGTGTGTCTTTTGCATCGCGCAAGATTGTATAAACAAATAAAACAAAGCAGAGCATGAAACTCATGGGGAGAAATTTCTTGAGTTCATGATTATGAATAGGAAGCAAGAAGCCCCTAATAGGGCTGAATTCTAAATTGTGGTTTTGGGTTGTGGTCACTTTTTTACCTTTGAATGTTGTAAAGAGTTATAAACAAAGCGAAAATCAAAGAAGTAATATAGCGGAGTTGGGTGCAGGAATGCAAGGCCTTTTTTCATTTTGTAGAAGCAAAATAGAAAATGTTCACTATTCATTTGCAAATGTAATTAATTTTGTATATTTTACGAATGATATTTTCATAATCCTATTATGACCCGAAAGACATAACAGCATGACACATTTACATGTATTAAACGAACTTAGTTCAACAGTTGAGCACCAAGAACAAGGCGTTCCTTCAGTTCAAGTAGCGCCAGAAAAACAAATCCCTAAATTATATGATATTGCTTTTACATTCCAATTGGGTGTGTTCAATCAGTTGCCACTTGCTGAAAGAGTGATAGGAATTCAAAATACCACTCTATCTCAGAATATCAAAATGAGATTCCTTCAGCCAACTATAGAACGAAAGCTAAAAGAGGCTAAGACAGACGATGCCATCCTCGCTCTTTTTCAAGAGATCAAAAGCCTCTGTTCTGAAGGGGCGGATTTCAATCCCTATCTTTTCCGTTCTGATATGAGACCAATCATCCAAAAAGTGGTAAGAGACCAATATGCGCAGGTGACATTGCAAGATTTTCTGGCAAAAACCAAAGCCTTTCCAGAAGATACAGCTCTATCCGAAATGTTTGGGCTTTGGCATGTCTGCACGATTGAAAATCAAGAAGACCTTTCCTTTATTTTCCGAGAGCAGGCTTTTATAACGAAGATCAACGTCACTTATGAGATGGGAAATGTAGGTGCTGTGGCGCTTGCTGATGCTCTTAAAGAGAACAGGATGCTAACAACCCTTAGTCTTGGGGATAACCAAATTGGAGATGTGGGCGCAAGAGCGCTTGCTGAGGCACTCAAAGTGAACGGGACGCTGACAGACCTTAATCTTTGGTCTAACCAAATTGGAGGTGTAGGTGCAAGAGCGCTTGCTGAGGCACTCAAAGTGAACGGGACGCTGACAGACCTTAATCTTGAAGGTAACCAAATTGGAGATGCAGGCGCAAGAGCGCTTGCTGAATCTCTCAAAGAGAATAGGACGCTCACAAGTCTTAATCTTTGGTCTAACCAAATTGGAGGGGTAGGTGCAAGAGCGCTTGCTGAGGGACTCAAAGAAAACGGGACACTGACAGACCTTAATCTTGAGAATAACCGAATTGGAGTTGAAGGTGCAAGAGCACTTGCTGAGGTGCTCAAAGAGAATAGGACGCTGACAAGCCTTCATTTTGGTTTTAACCAAATTGGAGATGAAGGCGCAGGAGCGCTTGCTGAGGCACTCAAAGAGAACAGGACGCTGACAGACCTTAATCTTTGGGTTAACCAAATTGGAGATGTGGGCGCAAGAGCGCTTGCTGAGGCACTCAAAGTGAACAGGACGCTGACAGACCTTAATCTTGAGGATAACCGAATTGGAGTTGAAGGCGCAAGAGCGCTTGCTGAGGCACTCAAAGTGAATAGGACGCTGACAGACCTTAATTTTGGGGATAACAACATTGAAGTTGCAGTAAAAAAGCTTTGGCAAGAGATGAGGACCTTGTATCCAACAAGAAACTTTCAGCTTTAGTTTTTTCATTTTTTTATGAAGTGACCCTGATGATGCTCAGGGAGAGCGCATGAAAATTTTTAACTTCAGTTATAAAATTTTCAAAAGAATAATGCCAATTGATTATTTTTGGCTTTATGCATGATAATCGCCAAACCAAACATGATGTGCTTTTTTACCAGTTTTATCCCAGTAAAAAGTAATTCGGTATTTGTCGTTAATGCGGAGTGAGTATTGTTGGAGAGGGTTCTTTACCCCCTTTACCTTAAGAGCGTGGCCAATCAAGGGTTCAAGATTTTGTCCATGTGTGATTTGTGATCTGATTTCCGTGATGCTTTTTGAGCGATTGATGAGATTGAGCAGAAACACCGCTTTGCCAGCATATTGATCTGATTGTGATGTAAAGATATTTTCAGTGGTTTTATCTTGAAAGGATTCAATTGAATCCAGTCTAACGGGTTCAGGCAAAGAAGGTAGTGTTGGCTCCTCTATTTGGGGTGTGTGTGCTTCTACATAGTCTGCTCGTTTGGTTGCCCGTGCTTGGGCGCGTTCTTCTTTTTTAAGAGTAGATTCAATTTCCTTTTTTGACTTTAAGGCTTCTCTTTCCTCAAGGAGTTGCAGGACCTCACTTTTCATATTTGTTTTATCAGGTGAAGATGAAACGGGTTGGGTATTTAGCTCAATCATGAGAGGTGGGTTTGCAGGGCTCATCGAAGGCTCCATCGCTATGAGAGCTTGAATTTTTCGATGCGTTTTTAGAAATTTATCCTTGAGAGTTTGTGAGTAGGTTGCAAAGGCAATCGTTTCTTGATGGAGTGTTTGCAGGCGCCCTAGATCTTCTTGTAAAGCGCGTGTTTTACTTTCTCCACAGGCATGCGCATCAATGTCCTTTTGGAGTTTTTCCAGAATTTCTTTTTGGGATTTGAGTACTTTCTCCTTTAGGATTTTCCGGAGGGCTGCTTCTTTCTCAGCTTTTTCCTTTGCTTTGAGAGCTTGTGCTTCTTCTTTTGCTTTGCGTTCGGCTTCGAGTTTTGCTGCGTGAAAATGAGCATATCTTTCATTGAAGAAGGCAACAATCGCGGCTGACTTTATTTTAAAGTCATTGATGTGGGAGTGATTCTTGAGCGCTTTTGTTGCAATTGGCAATGCATCATGTATATTTGTGATCCCAAGCGCAATAATTGTTTCAAGTGTCACTGGCGCATTATTTTGATACTGATTCAGAAAGAGATCAAATTCATGGATTGATTCTTCTTTGAGAGCAGGACAATTAAGAACTTGAGACAAAAAGGCCTCAATGAGCAGTTGTTGCGTCTGAGGATTTGTTTGTCGATGAATCATGCTATATGTTACGGCTATGATCATGATCCGCTCGAGACTATTTATTTTATGGTGTTGTTCTTTTGCGGTGGTCAGAAGTTGACACATATCCCAGTAACAGGTGTTGATTAAATGGTTAAGTGTTGTGACTGGATCGTCCGCTAATTTGCCAATGTCAGTGACCTCGGTTGCCATAATTTGGAGATAATAATTGAGCAGCCTCATGTGAACAGTTGTCACAAGTTTTTTATCTTCCCATCGATGAAAAGGCAAAGCAGAAACAAGATGGCTGAAAAAATACATTTTCCCTAGAATTTTGTGGATATAGAAAATATCGCGTGCATTGAGGCAATAGAGCCGAGAGAGTAAGTGATGTTGTGCCGCAGGTCTCCAAGTGGATGTTGTGCTTGCAAATGTTAAAAAATCAACAGATTGTGATTCTGCGCCGTGCCTTTCTATATAAACTGAATATAGATCACAAAAATAACTAAGAATTGGTATAAAATTTTCAACCAAATCTTTTGTTCGTTCAAGTCTTTCGCTTTCTTCAGCTAAAAAGAGAGCATCTTCTTCAGCCGATAATGTCTTTCGATAGTAAGAGCGAGCCGTTTGACCAAAAGTTACAAGGTTTTTTATTGCTTCTGCATTGTCGAGTTGAGGTGGTTGATCAGTTATGTTTTTCTTGGAAAGTGGTGCCAGAGGATATGCTTCAGAGGAGATAAATAAATGATGTTTGTCACCATAAGAGGTGACGCGTTTTGAAAGGGCTGAGGCAATAGCATAAGCTTCTTTTGAAGGGCTATTGGCGAGGTGCCTTAGTAGTTTATTGATGGTAGTGACTGTCTTTTCTAAATTTGCAGGGTTGTATCGACAGGCTTTTAAAAAGTACGTGATGGCTGTTTCATATTGATTGTCAATTGGATCACATGATTTGACGTACAGTGTACCAAGATTCCCTGCTCCTTCTGAAGATCTGTTTTGTGTTGCGGAAGTGAAATATTTGAGTGCTAGTGCATTTTTCTTAGGCAAGCCAAGGTATCCAAATACATGGGCTTGTCCTAAGTCAAGTTGAGCGGCAACACAATCTAATTGCGCGGCTTCTCTATAATGCTCAACGGCCTTGCGTTCTAAGTTCATCTTTTCCTTTTTAGATAAGGATTTTGATTTTGCCTGTTCGACGGCTAAATAACCCAACCAAAAGAGTGCAGTTGGATGCTTTTTCTGAGCAGCTGCAGTAAAATAGGGGAGCGATTTTTCAATTTTCTCTTTTTCTAAACAAAAGAGATTTCCCAATTGGTACAGAGCTTCAATTGATCCTGAATTCATGGCAATTTTAAAATGCGCAATAGCCGTGTGAATATCTTTCTGAACGATAAGGCCGTTGCCATAAAAAATACCGAGATATATGTGAGCCTGAGCAAGACCACCCTTTGCAGCCAATTCGAAATAAGAAAATGCTTTTGATAAGTCTCTTGCTATGCCAAGTGCTCTATTGTAAAGAATGCCAAGGGTGTTGTTTACAAGAGGAAGCAGGTGGGGATCTGTAACGGGATCAGTGCTGAGTTCTGTGAGAATACGGATTGTTTCCTCAAGATCAACTGTTTTTGAATCCCGTTCTTGAGGGCTCATCGATGCAGGGCAGTTTTTACCGGAAACAGTGAAATACATCGCCTCAAAGAAGCGCGCCCATCCATTTGACTGAAAGGCTGATGGCAATGCATGAATATCTGCCTTTTTTAAAAAGAAAATAGGGCGAGAGAAAAGGGCTGTGTTTTGAGGCGTTAAAATTTTCGTTAATTGTCTGACTGAGACGGTGTGTTCAGTAACGATCTTTTGAAGGTAGATCTTTTTAATGGCGCCACTAGAATCATCACGTATGAGATCATAACTGTAGATGGTGATTTCAGATGCTTTAGACTGCAAAGATGACATTGTGTAACTCTTCCTAATTTTGGTGATTGAACGATATCATGTCGACAAAATTGTTGTCAATTAAAATGATATGTATTTTTATTTATCATAATATTTAATTTTATTGTATAATATATGAAAAGGAAGATGTGAAGTTTGGTTTTATCTTTTTAAAATAAGGAGAAAAATATGGGCTTGATAGGTGACTTTTTAGGGCGTATGAAACTTGATCTGATTGATGCATCGCATGGTGAGCTTGAGTTATGGAAGACTTTCTGGGTGATAGGCATTCTTGGGCATTTTAGTGTCTTTTTGATTAAATGGTTTTTGGTCACTGTTTGGCCGGGGATGGGCGAGCAAATAGGTTATGGCATTGTCTTCGCTTTTTCAGCCTATTGGCTTTATTTGATCTGGCGATGCGCCATGAATGTTGAGTTTTTGATGTGGTTCTTTATTGCGCGCATGTATGTTGTTCTGGCGTTTGTTGTTCTCATTCTTAAATTTTTCAGAGTCTTCTTCGTATAATTTTCGGTCTATGATTTTGGCATAAATCAGGATAGAGTGTCTCTCAAAGAGGGGCATATAATGACGGATATCGGATTCATGTTAACATCAGGGGCTTGCGGATTTTTCATCGCAAGCATCGTTTGGTTTTTTATTTACACAAGAGCGCAACAAAAAATCTCTCATTTAGAGCAGGAAATCTCAGCTCTCCAAATGGCCCAAGAGCTTGAAGCAAAGCATTTTGGTGAGAAATTAGCCTTGCTGCAGAAAACAGAAGAAGGCTTTAAAGATCAAATCAAAGCTCTGTCTGCGGATATTTTAAAGAACAATAGTGAACAATTTTTGAACCTTGCCGCTCAATCATTCAAAACGCTTCAACAAGGCGCTGTTGGTGAGTTTGAAAAAAAGCACCAGGCGCTTACAGATGTGCTAAAGCCAGTACAGGAATCTCTTTTGAAAATGGGTGAGCATCTAACTGAGGTTGAAAAAACACGTGTTGGTGCATATGAAGGGCTTAAGCAACATGTGCTCTCAATGCTTGAAACGCAAAAAGAACTTAGGCAAGAGACAGGGCAGCTGGTAAAGGCGCTCAGAACACCAACGGCGCGCGGTCGTTGGGGTGAGATTCAATTGCGGCGTGTTGTTGAAATGGCGGGGATGCTCTCGCACTGTGATTTCACAGAGCAAGTCTCTGGTCAGCATGAGGAAGGTCGTTTGCGTCCTGATGTGATCATTCATTTGCCGGCGGGCAAAACCATTGTGGTTGATGCCAAAACGCCACTCATTGCCTATCTTGAAAGCCTTGAGGTGCATACGGAGAAAGAGCGCAAAGAGGCGCTTGATCGCCATGCGAAACATATCCGTGATCATATGCGATCACTCGGTAGCAAAGCCTATTGGGGGCAGTTTGAAGAATCGCCAGAGTTTGTTGTGATGTTTCTGCCGGGTGAGAATTTTTTCAGTGCAGCTCTTGAGGTTGATCCTGAGTTGATTGAGATCGGTATGCAAAATGGTGTGATTCTGTCAACACCAACAACGCTCATTGCCTTGCTGAGAGCTGTTTCTTATGGCTGGCGTCAAGAGAGTTTGGCTGAAAATGCACGTCAGATCAGTGATGTTGGTCAAGAGCTTCATAAGAGATTATCGGATATGAAAGGCCATTTGGATCAGTTGGGCCTTCAATTGTCTCGATCCGTTGAGTCTTATAATAAAACAATTGGGACCTTTGAAACGCGCGTTCTAGTGAGTGCGCGTAAGTTTGAAGATTTAAAAGTGATTTCTGCAGAAAATAAGCTTGATCGTCCTGAAGAGATTGAGAAACAACCCAGAAAGCTCGTTGGGTCTTAGGGTTTCCCTGACCGTGGATGGGCATTTTGATAAGAGCTGATGAGATGCTCCAAATCAATCTCTGTATATTGCTGTGTTGATGATAAAGAGGCATGGCCCATGAGTTCTTGGATTGATCTCATATCAGCTCCATTTTGTAAGAGATGGCTGGCAAAGGAGTGTCGGAAACTGTGGGGCGTTGTTTCATCAGGTAAATTATACATTTTGCGAATGAGTCGCAGATGTTTTCTTGCAACATCAGGCTGGAGCTTTTTTCCTTTAAAGCCGAGAAAAAGAGCTCGGTCCGGTTCAGTTGGATAGGGGCATGTTTTAAGGTAAAGGTCGATTTCATCGTGGATGGCGGGTAGAAGAGGGATCAGTCTTTCTTTTTTGCCTTTACCGAGGATTGTCAAAATATGTGGTTTGTGAATAAGATCTTTGACTTTTAAACTCAAAGCCTCGCTAATCCTCAGTCCAGTTGCATATAGGAGCAGGTAGAGCGCACGATCGCGCCTTCCAATCCAAGGCTCAAGATGGTTTTCCATTTCAGAGAGAACTGTATCGATTGCTTCCTTTACAATGGGGCGCGGGAGTTTTCTCTCGCGTTTGGGGCTTTGTAAAAGCGAAAGTCTGCTGTTGATTCCGTGGCCTTCACGTTCAAGGTATTTGTAAAAGCCTTTAAGCGCTGAAAGAGCGCGTGCGCGAGACACAGTTTTCAATTGCTCAGCTGCTAGAGAAGAAAGCCAGCTTCTGAAGTCTGTGACTGTTAAATCAATAAGCACTTTGAGTGTAAGTGTTTCTCCAAGATGTTGATTCATGAAGGAAAAAAATGAGCCGACATCATGGCGATATGAAGTGATTGTCAATGGAGAATATGCTTTTTCAACGGCTAGCTTTTCAAGCCATTGAGAAAAGAGGCTCAGCAAATGATCATCAAGAGGCAGGATTTTGATCTCTTTCTGATCTGCCATGGTCATTCAATCAAGCAGCAAAGATAGATTGGCCTGACTTTTGCCAATCTTGTGTGAATTTTTCAAGCCCAAGATCGGTGAGCGGATGATGAAACAATTGTTTCATGATTTGAGGCGGAATGGTTGCGACATGAGCACCCATTTTGGCAGCCTCAACGATGTGGAGAGGGTTGCGGATTGACGCAACAAGAACTTCAGTTGCGAAATCATAATTTTGGTAGATTGTGACAATGTCAGAAATGAGAGAGAGGCCATCGCAGCTGATATCATCAAGCCGTCCGATAAAAGGAGAAATAAATGTTGCACCCGCTTTTGCAGCGAGGAGAGCCTGTGAAGCTGAAAAACATAAAGTTACATTGACCATAGCACCAGCTGATGTTAAATTTTTGCAAACTTTGAGGCCGTCTTGCGTTAAAGGAACTTTGACAGCGATATTCTTAGCGAGGCTTGCGAGATATTCACCTTCTTTCATCATATTGGTATAATCAGTGGAAGCGACTTCAGCACTCACAGGACCACTGATAAGCTTGGCAATTTTGGTGATAAGATCGATGAAGTTATCGTTTGTTTTGGAGACAAGAGATGGGTTTGTTGTCACGCCATCTAAAAGGCCTGTTTCAGCAAGTTCTTTAATTTCTGAGAAGTTAGCAGTATCAACAAAAAATTTCATGGCATGTCCTTGTCTATTGTGAATCGTGTCGATTATCTAAAGTGGCGTAAAACCTCTTCCTTTAGGTGGAGGATTCAAGCCACACAACTTTTCTCTTGCATCATAGCACAATTTTGTGCAGATTCAAATCATGATGATCAAATTGCAAGCTTTTCGTTTTAAACTAAGGCCAACGGATGAGCAAAGGCGCCTTCTTGGAGCCTATGCGGGTTGCTCTCGTTTTGTTTACAACAAAGCATTAGCCTTACAAAAAGAGCGCCATGATCAAGGCCAGAAAAAGCTTTCTTACCCGGACATTGCTCGTGAATTGGTCATGTGGAAAAAGCAAGATGAGCTCGCTTTTCTCAAAGAAGCACCTGCTCAGATTTTGCAGCAAAAGCTCATGGATCTTGAAAAAGCCTATAAGAATTTCTTTCAGAAAAGAGCTGGCTTTCCGAAGTTTCGCAAAAAGGGAATACATGATTCTTTTCGTTTTCCTGAGCCAAAATCAATTATCATCAATAGCGATTTCGTAACGCTCCCAAAACTTGGCCGCGTTCGCTTTTGGAGAAGTCGCCCCATTGTAGGCACGATCAAAAATGCAACCTTGTCTCTGAAAGGCAGAGATTGGTACATCAGCTTTCAAACAGAAAGTGAGTGCCAGAAGCCTATTCATGAATTAAAATCAATTGTTGGTATCGATGTTGGGATTGCTCAACTTGTGACCTTATCGGATGGAACACAAGTTGCGCCTTTAAATCCAACAAAGACTTACAAGGCAAAATTAGCCAGGGCTCAGAAGGCATTGGCGCGAAAAAAGAAAAGAAGTCAAAACAGAAAGAAACAGATACAGAAAGTTGCAAAAATTCACGAAAAGATCAGCAATTGTAGAAAAGACTATTTGCACAAAATCACGACCAATCTTAGCAAAAACCACGCGATGATTGTGCTTGAGGATTTAAGTATCAAAAATATGAGTCGCTCTGCAGCGGGTACGATCGACAAACCAGGCAAATATGTTCGAGCGAAAAGTGGATTAAACCGCTTAATCCTTGATCAGGGCTGGGGAGAAATGAGGCGTCAGCTTGAGTACAAGCAATTATGGTGTGGGGGCGATGTTCTGTTTATCAATCCCCAACATACAAGCCAAATGTGTCATGCTTGCGGCCATGTGAGCTCAGAAAATAGAAAAACGCAATCTTGTTTTGTTTGTGTATCATGTGGTATGAGTATGAATGCTGACGTGAATGCAGCTAAAAATTTACTTGCGGCAGGGCATGCCGTGATAGCCTGTGGAGAGACAGTAAGACCAAGGGGATCCGAGAGGAAATCTGAGGCAGTCTCGATGAAGCAGGAACCATTCTTGAAAAATCAAGCAGCTGCTTGATCAATCAGGAATCCCCTTCCTTTAGGTGGGGGAGGATGTCAACATACAAAATTGATTTGACTCCCGTCAACGGGAATAACGAAATGAACGACTTTACCATGCTTTTTGATCACAATCCAGCCGAGTCTTCTCATCAGTCTTCTGCAACGGGTAAAATCTTGCGTATTTTATTGCCTGTTAAGCTTGACAAGGCTTATGACTATAGCTTGCCAGCTCACCTAGATGCGGAAGAGGGTAGTTATGTTGAGGTGTCATTTGGTCCGCAAAGACTGATCGGTGTTGTGTGGCAAGTTCATTATGAACTCCCTAAAGATATTAAGTTAAAGCCTGTCGGCGCTGTTTTGCCTGTGCCTGCCATGACCCAGGTGATGCGTGATTTTGTTGAATGGGTTGGGCGATATACAATGACCCCCATGGGTTTGATTTTAAAAATGTGTTTAAGCGGAAGTGACTTAAGAGCAAAGGCCGTCCCTCATAAGCTCTGTGAATTGCTTCCGAGAGCATTAGAGCCTGGGTTGAAGCTGACAGAAACACGCAAAAAAGTGATTGAAATTTTGCAGAGGCAAAAGATAATGTCTCTGGCGGATCTTGCTGAAAAAGCAGGCTGTGGGGCCTCAACAATCCAGAAGATGGCTGAAATTGGTATCCTTAAAATTGATTTGCTTTTTCCTTGGCAAATGAGAAAACCATATGGTGCTATGTCATCCAATGCAACACTCTCGCCAGAGCAACAGAAGGCTGCAGAGGTTTTGGTTCAACACTGTAGGGCTGAAAAATATACCTGCACAGTCATTGATGGTGTGACAGGGTCAGGCAAGACAGAAGTTTATTTTGAGGCAATTGCAGAGTGCTTGAATGCAGGCAGGCAGGTGCTTGTGATGTTGCCTGAAATTGCGCTTAGTGATGGTTGGTTCAGGCGTTTTGAAAAGCGATTTGGCGTCTCGCCAGATTTGTGGCACTCAGATTTGAGTCAGAAAAAGAGACGTGAGACCTGGATGGGCTGTGTGACAGGGAAAAGCAGTTTGATTGTTGGAGCAAGATCTTCCTTGTTTCTGCCTTTCCGGAATTTAGGTCTTATCATTGTTGATGAAGAGCATGAATCTGCTTACAAGCAAGAAGAAGGAGTTCTCTACCAAGGACGTGATATGGCGATTGTGAGAGCTCATCTGTCACAAATTCCCATTTTCCTTGCTTCAGCAACGCCCTCCTTAGAGACATGGCAGAATGTTCAGCAGGAGCGATACGATTTGGTTGCCCTGCGTGAGAGGCATGGTGGTGCTCAGTTTCCAGAAGTGAATTTGGTTGATTTAAAAGAGAATAAGCCGCCATCACAACGCTGGATTGCGCCAATTTTCATTGAAAAAATGCATGAGGTTCTGAATCGTGGCGAACAGGTGATGCTCTTTTTGAATCGCCGAGGCTATGCACCCTTAATTTTATGCCGGTCTTGTGGTCATCGTTTTCAGTGTCCTCATTGTACAGCTTGGCTTGTGGAGCATCGTGCAAAAGGTGTGTTGCAATGTCATCATTGTGATTTTTCAATTCCTTTTCCAAATCACTGTCCAAAATGTAAGGCCGTTGGAGAGTTAGCAGCCTGTGGTCCTGGTGTTGAGCGGATCGCAGAAGAAGTAAAACGCTTGTTCCCGACTTGGGATGTCGGTGTGATTACCAGCGATACCATGCAACATCCTCTGAAATTAGCGGAGATGATGCAGGCTATTTATGACAGGCGTATCCAGATTTTGATTGGTACGCAAATGCTAGCCAAAGGACATCATTTTCCGCACCTGACATTGGTTGGGGTTATTGATGCTGATGCGGGCATGATGGGCGGAGATCTGCGTGCAGCAGAAAAAACATTTCAACTTTTACAGCAGGTTGCAGGCAGAGCGGGGAGAGAAGATATGCCGGGTTCGGTTTATATTCAAACCCACCATCCAGAAAATCCGATTTTAGAGGCGATGCAGCAGGATAACCGAGACGCTTTTGTTGCCTATGAGCTCGAAATGCGCAATGCATCAATGATGCCTCCCTTTTACAGGCTTGCAGCCGTTATTCTCTCAGGTAGTGACATGGGGCAGGTTCTGTCTGCTGCAGAGGACTTAGCCCGACTTCAACCTTCTAAAAATGAACATGTTGTTTTATTAGGTCCCGCGCCGGCACCTATTGCGATTTTGCGCGGGAAATACAGGGTTCGCTTTTTAATTAAGGCTCCAAAAGCTTTTAAAATGCAGTCCTTTATTGCTGAGTGGCTTTCGAAGTCAAAAATTCCATCAGCAATTAAACTTCAAATCGATGTTGACCCGTATCATTTCCTTTAAATTTTGATTTAATTTAATATTTTTAAAAAAATTATATAAAATTTGTTTTAAAATAAAAAATAATATGATATAATGAAATTACATAAGCGGGAAGGGGCTGTCGTAATAGGTTAGTAGGTAGTCCGCCGGATATGTTCAACAAGGGGGAATTAAAATGTTAAATGAAATCATCGACACAAAAAAAACAAAAAAGAATGATGTAATGTCAACTGCTAAAAGAGCCCTACTCATGAGCGGATTTTTTATGCTTGGTCTATCAGTTGTTCAGTTGAATGTTTCAGCGATGACAGCAAGCGTTGAATTGGTTGCATCAAAAGTATCAACACCAAAAAAATGTGATGAGAAAAATAAAGATTTCTGTTGTGATCCAAATGACCCAACAGAAGATTACTGTTGTGATCGTGTCGATCAGAAATTCGATTGGAAAAATCCAGATAACCAACAATATGCAGAGCAAGGTTGCCGTGATAGAGATATTGGAAGACCTAGCCTTGAGCGTGATACCTCTCCTAGAGAGACTCCATCAACTCCATCAACGCCATCGAGACCACAAAGGCCAACATAATAGAGTTTATCTTTTCAGTAAAAAGCCTCCTATTAAGGGGGCTTTTATTTTTTGGATATTGTTCATTGGATCAATGAGTATTTATAAATTTTTGCTCATTTTTAAAAAAGAGATGATTTTTTCATAAAAGAGCTTGCGCTGGACAAGGAGCTATGATAATCAATCTCTATGAAATATTTTTGATCATCTCGATTTATCTTTGATCTGCTTTTGAAAAAAGATAAACTCGTGGTGGTTAGTTATATTTTTCCACATAAACTCATTACCCTGGAGGTTTTCTTGCCTTCCCATCTTAAAAGTCACTCAATTCTTGCAAGGCGATATGCAAAGGCGCTCTTTGATTATTGTGCCGAGCATAAAGAGATCGAAAAAGTAGAAAAAGAGGTTCATCTCCTGCAGCAAATGCTAGGGACAGACTCAGGATTGCAGACATATTTGTCGTCTGATTTGGTAAGATTAGATGATAAGAATGATATTCTTGCTTTAATAAAGGCAGAAGGCAAAATCTCTGATACAACAATGAGCTTTATAGCTGTGGTTCTCGAGAACCATCGGCTGGATCATTTGACAGAGTTTTGCGCAGCTTTTACAGATATGGTTGCTGCGTATAATGGTATTTTAGAGGCGCAAGTAATCTCAGTTTATCCTTTGGAAAAAGATCAAATGGCTGATTTAAAAAAGTGTCTTGATAAAAATTACAACGCGAATGTTCGAATTCAACAGAAAGTTGATCCTTCGATTATTGGTGGTTTAATCGTCAGGGTTGGCTCATCTATGTTTGATGACTCACTCAAATCTAAAATTAACAATCTTGCAATGATGATGAAAGAAGGTGCCTAATGGAATTACTCACATCCGAAATTTCCAAAAAACTAAAACAAAAAATTGAACAGAAAATTCAGGATTTCAAGGCTGATACAAATGTATCAGAAATTGGTGAAGTTGTTTCTGTTGGTGACGGTGTTGCCCGTGTTTGTGGCCTTGTTGGCGTGATGGCCGGTGAATTGGTTGAGTTTAATGGTGGTCTTAAAGGGATGGCCTTGAACCTTGAGTCAGATAATGTTGGTATCGTTATCTTTGGTGACGATAGAGACGTGCGTGAAGGCGATATTGTTAAGAGAACAGGAACAATTGTTGAGGTTCCAATTGGCGAAGAGCTTTTAGGTCGTGTTGTAGATGGTCTTGGAAATCCAATTGATGGTAAAGGGCCTTTAAAAACAAAGAAAAAGAGCCGTGTTGATGTGAAAGCGCCTGGTATTATCCCGCGTAAATCAGTTCATGAGCCAATGGAAACAGGGCTGAAAGCGCTAGATGCCTTGGTGCCAGTTGGTCGTGGTCAGCGTGAGCTTATTATTGGGGATCGTCAAACAGGTAAAACAGCTGTTGCGATTGATGCGATTTTGAACCAAAAAGTTCATCATCAAGGGGGAGATGAAGGCAAAAAGCTTTATTGTATCTATGTTGCCTGCGGTCAAAAGAGATCAACGGTGGCTCAAATTGTGAAAACACTAGAAGAGAATGGTGCTCTCGAGTATACAATCGTTGTTGCAGCAACAGCGTCTGAGCCAGCGCCACTGCAATTTTTGGCGCCCTATACAGGATGTACAATGGGTGAATATTTTCGCGACAATGGAAAGCATGCATTGATCATTTATGATGACCTCTCAAAGCAAGCTGTTGCTTATCGTCAGATGTCATTGCTATTGCGCCGTCCTCCAGGACGTGAAGCTTACCCAGGAGACGTCTTCTATCTTCACTCTCGTTTGCTAGAGCGCGCAGCTAAAATGGGTGATAAAGCAGGAAATGGGTCATTGACAGCTTTGCCAATTATTGAAACCCAAGCTGGTGACGTTTCTGCCTATATTCCAACGAACGTTATTTCAATTACAGATGGTCAGATTTTCTTAGAAACTGAACTTTTCTATCGTGGTATTCGTCCTGCGATTAACGTTGGTCTTTCTGTTAGCCGTGTTGGATCTGCTGCTCAAACAAAGGCGATGAAGAAAGTCGCGGGCTCTATTAAACTTGATCTGGCTCAATATCGTGAAATGGCGGCCTTTGCGCAGTTTGCATCAGATCTTGATCCTGCAACACAGAAATTGCTGGCGCGTGGTGAAAGATTGACAGAGCTTTTAAAGCAAAATCAGTACTCGCCTATGACAATGGAAGAGCAAGTGATTTCTATCTTCAGTGGTGTGAAAGGGTATCTAGATACACTCAAGGTGCGCGATATTACAAAGTTTGAGCGCCGTATGCTTGATGATATCAAGGCCAAAAAACCAAAAATTGTCTCTGCAATCCGTTCAGAACAAGCTCTTTCAGAGGCAACAGAAAAAGAATTGCATGAGTATCTTGGGGCTTTTGTGAAAAATTTTGTTGCAGCTTAAGGTTTTGGACAGTCAGTAAAAATAAGATAGGGGCAAGTATAAGATGCCGAGTTTAAAATCTCTCCGGAATCGGATCAACAGCGTTAAATCGACACGTAAGATTACCTCTGCGATGAAAATGGTCGCAGCTTCAAAATTGAAGCGAGCCCAAACAAAAGCAGAGGCAGCAAGGCCTTATGCACAGAGTCTTGGTAAAATGTTAAAAGCAGTTCTTGCAACGACATCACCTGAGATTGTGGGCTCAAAATTGATGAGCGCAGCGGGTGATCATGTTCAATTGCTTGTTGTTATATCATCTGATCGAGGTCTTTGTGGTGGTTTTAATGGAAACCTGATTCGTCATCTGCGCGCTAAAATAACGGAATTAGAGAGCGTTGGTAAAGTTGTAAAATTGATCACAGTTGGCCGTAAAGCAAAGCAGCTTTTAACACGCGAACATGGCTCAAAAATTGTGCATCATTATCAGAATTTGGGTAAAAACATCCCCTTTTCCGAGGTTCAAGAAATTGGTGAGACAATTTTGGAAATGCTCGAAAAAGGCGAGTTTGATCAGTGTCACTTTGTGTACAATGAGTTTATTTCAGTGATTAGTCAAGAAGTGCGCATCAAACAAGTGATCCCATTTTCAGCAGATTCAAGCGATGGCAAAGCTGCGAATAAAAATTTGAAGAATGAGGCAACGGATGGTCAAGCAGCATCTGAACAATATGAGTTTGAGCCTGATGAAGAAACAATTCTTGAGTCTTTGTTGCCAAAGAATTTTCTGATTCAGCTATACCAAGCCGTTCTTGAGAGTGCTGCTGGTGAGCAAGGGGCGCGCATGAGTGCCATGGATAATGCAACGCGCAATGCTGGTGATATGATCAAGAAATTAACCTTGAATTATAACCGTACCCGTCAGGCTGTGATTACCAAAGAGTTGATCGAAATTATTTCTGGGGCAGAGGCCGTTTAGAATTGTTAAAAACCAGTTGTCATAAGTTAGATAAAAAATTGAAGAAGGAGAAATAGGATGTCTGCAAAGAAAGTTTCAAAATCGATAGGAAAAGTGACCCAGGTTCTGGGTGCTGTGGTTGACGTTGAGTTTAATGAAGGCGAATTGCCACAAATTTTGAATGCGATTCACACACAGAATCAAGGTAAAACATTGGTGATGGAAGTGGCTCAGCATTTGGGTGAAAATTCAGTGCGTGCGATCGCCATGGATTCAACAGATGGTATGGTTAGAGGTCAAGAGGTAGAAGATACAGGCGCTCCGATTATGGTGCCAGTTGGACCTGAGACATTAGGCCGCATTATTGACGTGATTGGAAATCCAATTGATGAAAGAGGCCCAGTTGGTGCCAAAAAGTCATCAGCAATTCACCGCTCAGCACCTGAGTTTGTTGATCAATCAACGGAAGCACAGGTTCTTGTAACAGGGATTAAGGTTGTTGATCTGCTAGCTCCTTATAGCCGTGGTGGCAAGATTGGTCTTTTTGGTGGCGCTGGTGTTGGTAAAACTGTTTTGATTATGGAGCTCATCAACAATATTGCGAAAGCACATGGTGGTTATTCTGTTTTCGCAGGTGTTGGTGAAAGAACACGTGAAGGAAACGACCTTTATCACGAGATGATGGAGTCAGGCGTTATCAAAACAGATGGTCCAGGTTCAAAAGCGGCTCTTGTTTATGGACAAATGAATGAACCTCCAGGAGCAAGGGCGCGTGTTGCTTTAACGGGTCTGACGCTCGCTGAATATTTCAGAGATGAAGAAGGGCAAGATGTGTTGTTCTTTATTGATAATATTTTCCGTTTCACACAGGCAGGCTCTGAAGTGTCAGCTTTGCTCGGCCGTATTCCATCTGCTGTGGGGTATCAGCCAACTTTGGCAACAGATATGGGTATGCTGCAAGAACGCATTACGACAACAAATAAAGGGTCTATTACTTCTGTTCAGGCAATTTATGTGCCTGCGGATGACTTGACTGACCCTGCACCTGCAACATCATTCTCTCACTTAGATGCGACCACTGTTCTATCGCGCCAAATTGCTGAATTGGGGATTTATCCTGCTGTGGATCCACTTGATTCGACAAGTCGTATTTTGGATCCTCGCGTTGTTGGTGATGAACATTACCAAGTTGCACGTGACGTTCAGCGCGTTCTACAAAGCTATAGATCCCTTCAGGATATTATCGCGATTCTGGGTATGGATGAGCTTTCAGAAGAAGACAAATTAACAGTTGCAAGAGCGCGTAAGATTCAGCGTTTCCTTTCACAGCCATTCCATGTTGCTGAAGTCTTTACCGGAACACCTGGTGTTTTTGTGAAGTTAGAAGACACAATCCGTGGATTTAAAGGCATTATCTCTGGTGAATATGACCACTTGCCTGAAAGTGCCTTCTATATGGTTGGTACAATTGATGAGGTTGTCGAAAAATCTCGTAAATTGGCGGAAGCTGCTTAAGACATTTGATAAAGTTTGGTAGGAGCCTAATGGCTCAAAGGAGAAAATGATGACGACTCAATTGCAACTTGATATTGTGTCCCCAGAGGGATCTATATTTTCAGGACCTGTTTCCTATGTTGGAGTTCCGGCTTCAGAGGGGCGTATTAGCGTTCTGCCTCATCATTCTCCTTATCTATCGAGTCTTGCGCCAGGCGTGATTGAAATTCAAACAGATGAAACGGGGAATGATAAAAATCCTGAGCGTCATTTTGTATCAGCAGGTTTTGTTGAAATTTCTGATAATAAATGTACCATTTTGGTTGAGGACATTTTGCCTTTTGCTCAATTGGATGAAAAACAGATTGATCAGCAGATTCAGAATCTGAAAGAAGATCTTGAAGATGCCAAGACAGACCATGATCGCTCGAAAATTGAAGCGGCGCTGCATGTTCAAGAAGTCAAACGGACGGAGCTTCAATTTTATCAGAAGTAACGTTGATATTTAAAGATAAAGGAGAGAAAACAATGTCAGGCATATTTAAAATTCAAAATACAGGTTTTGCAGCGCAAGCTTTTAAGGCAATCGTCTTGAATCCGCAGCGTCAAATTAGTCATCTTCCCATTCGGCGATGTGGAGGACTATTAACAGTTGCAACACATAACTTGCAAGCACGACAAGGCCACCTTGCCTCAAAACCATTTACTCCATTGATTCAGAAATCATCTATTGCAGATGGAGGACTAACCCTTGTAGCTGGGGGTTTAGGGCTTTACTATCTGATGCGAGGAAAATCAGAGAAGAGAGAAAAAGATGAAGTACTCCAAAAAGTAATAACTGATCTCGACGTTTTTAGACTTGTTTGTTCTGAAAAAGAACAAATTGCTTATTCAGACTCTCTGTTGAAAGCCATTGAGCCTTATTTTGCAGACTCGTATATGTTGAAGGGGATGAGTCTCAAAGCCTATGTTAAAAAGAACTCATCTATTAGAAGTGAAGCAGAATTGAGTCGTCATATTATTGATGAGACGGTTACGGCGCTTAGGCATACAAAACATATAATCTCAATTTTTAAACAATTTGATGAGCAGTTTTTAGACTCAATTGCTATTGGCTTAAGATTATCAAGATATCCTAAGTGTTCTGAGGGCTATTCTCTTTTGGCTGCAATGCAACCGAAATGAAAAAATTTTTAATTTCATCACGTAAAAATGTAAGGGAGAAAAACAATGTCCGGCATATTTAAAATTCAGAATACAGGTTTTGCAGCGCAAGCTTTTAAAGCCATTGTGTTGAATCCTCAACGTCACTTTAGCCATCTTCCCGTTCGGCGCTGTGCTGGCTTGTTGAGTGTTGCACCGCAGAGCTTGCAATCACGTCAGGTGAAGATTGCTCCTTTTACACCATTGATGCAAAAGGCCACCATCGTTGATGAGATTTTGGCAGGAACCTTTGTTTTTGGTGTTTATATTGCAACACAAGTCTATGCAGAGCGCAGAGTTGTGCGTCATATTATTCAGAAGGTAGAAGAAGAGTTGCGCATTTTTCGGATGAGGGCTTCGGATGCAGAATTGACCTCTTATGTGAATAATTTAATTTCTGCTCTTGAGCCATTTCATTTACTGTATAGGCCATCGAACCTGAGAGAGCAAATGATGGGTTATGATGATCATAAAGATGAAATGCGTTGGAATCGTCGTAAGATTGATGATGTGCTTTTGGGGCTTCAGAGTACCAAAGATAGGATATATGATCTTGATCGGTTCAATGATACTTTTTTAGACGTCATGCATTATAGAACATTGTGGCCTCGATTCTTGAAACCGCCATCTGGCTTTTCAGTTTTAAAAGCTGTCATGCCGCCTGAAATGAAATGAATGTAGAGCCTTACTCCCCAAGCCAGTCTTTGAGAATCTCCGGTTCATGCTCATTGAGCTGGGGAGGGGCATACTTATACTCAACTTTGGTTCTTGAGAATTTGATGGGATTGCCGATGAGATCAATATTGTCTCCAGCCCCTTTATGATGCATTTGAATTTTCATACCTCGGGCTTGGACTTGGGGATCAGCAAATGCTTCTGGGACAGTGTTGATCGGGCTGCAAGGGATGCCTGCCTTATTTAAAAGCTGGATCCAATAAGCCCCGGTTTCAGCGCGCATCAGGGGACGCAGAATGTCAATCAATGCCTCTCGGTTTTGAACGCGATTTTGGTTTGTTGTAAAGCGTGGATCCTCAGCCAAATCATCTCGCTTAAGGCACGCGCAAAACTTTTGAAATTGGCTGTCATTGCCAACGCCAAGGGCTATCCAATGATCTTTGGCCTCAATCGCTTGGTAAGGAACAATGGATGCGTGCGCATTGCCAAGGCGCGGTGGGTTTTTCCCAGAGGTCAAATAATATTGGCCAACATAGGAGAGCCATGCGATTTGACAATCTAAAAGAGAAATGTCGATATATTGGCCCTTGTGAGATGTCTGTCTTTCATGAAGTGCTGCGAGAATAGCTGTTGAGGCATACATGCCCGCCATCAGATCTGCAATGCCAACACCAACCTTTTGAGGCTCGCCATCTATCTCTCCAGAAACGCTCATGATGCCCCCACGTGCTTGGATCAGAAAATCATACCCAGGGTAATCAGCATAGGGTCCTGTTTGTCCAAAGCCAGTGATGGAACAATAAATAAGTGAGGGGTTAAGAGCTTGTAATGATGCGTAATCAAGTCCAAATTTTGTGAGATGACCCGTTTTAAAGTTTTCAATGAGGATATCAGCTTTTTGAGCCATTTTTTTGACAGTGTCTAGGTCAGTAGGGTCGGTGAAGTCGAGCCCTATTGATCTTTTGTTGCGATTGGCTGAAAGGTAGAATGGGCTTTCTGTTGTATCGGTTCCAACTTTGTTTTTCAGATAAGGCGGGCCAAAGAAACGGGTGTCATCACCTTTGTTTTTTTGTTCAACTTTCACAATGTCAGCGCCAAGATCGCCTAATAATTGGGTTGCAGAAGGGCCCGCCAAAATGCGGCTTAAATCAAGAACTTTGAGTCCGTCTAAAGGAGGCGTATTTTGATGATAAGCCATTGATCCTCCTCTTTATGAAGCTGCAGCTGTCGGAAAAACAAGAGATAATATGCCGATCGTTGTGAGAAGAGCAATAATGTTATCAAGAAGAATAAGACCAATCGTGAAGCCAACCGAGGCATTGAAGCTTTGACGGATAATAAAATATTGAAGAAAGATTCCGTAGATGCCGAGTAGGAATGAGACTGTTAAATGAAGTGCATCTGAAAATGAGAAGAGTGTGACGCCAATGATAATGACAACTTCTGCAACGATCATCATTGTCACAAGAAGATTTCTGATTTGAATATATTTAAGAAATCCTGGCCAGCGCTCAAAACTTTCAGCAATACGGGCAAGGATCAAATAATAGGTCGCATGATGCATCAGAAAACAGAGGAAATAAACAAGCCCAAACAGCTGAAAGTCAATTCCTTTTTGAGCAAAAGGTGTTTGATCATATTGTAAATAAATGCTGAGGAGACTGGCGGGAAGGGCGATAAAGACCAATGCAAAAGACTGATAAGCATCAAGAGCATTTGCCTTGAAATGGTTGACCATGTTTGCATCAAAAGTAAGGATCTTCATGATATTTTCGCGCCAGATATATTTGGCGGAATCAGAGAGATCTGGGTCTATCTTAGGCGTTTTCTTGTTTTTTGACATGTGATGATCCATGGTTAAAATAGAAGCTAAGCATATGGTGATATATTTCGGCAAGTTTTTCAAGCTCATCACAATGGATATGTTCATTGATTTGATGGATGGTTTTTCCCAAAGGCCCAAATTCTAAAAGAGGGCAATAAGGAAACATAAAGCGTGCATCAGAAGTGCCGCCATTTGTTGTAAATTCAGGTCTGATTTTTGTATGGTTTTCAACAATGTCTGCAAATTGATTCAGCATATCCATTGATGTGGATGACAAGAAGGATTCACCGGTTTCAATAAACTGAATCTCTGTTTTCAGGGTCGTTGTTTGATGAATGATTTTTTCGATGCATGTCTTAAGGGACTCAGTTGAGTAGGTTGTATTAAAACGAACATTGAATCTGAGCTCTGCGAATGCGGGGATAACATTGTAGGCCTCCGAAGATGTTTTCAGGGCAACCACTTCAAGATTGGTTGGCTCAAACCATTCATTGCCGTCATCGTAGTGAAATTCATTTAAGGCTTTTGCAATATCAAGCAAGGCAGGGACAGGATTTTCAGCCAGATGAGGATAGGCAGCGTGGCCTTGTTTGCCAATCACTTTAACGGTGCCAGAGAGGCTGCCGCGTCTGCCAACTTTGATGGTATCGCCAAAGCTTTTTCTGCAGCTAGGTTCACCAACAAGACAGAAGTCTGGTAAATGATTGTTTTCTTTCATCCAGCCAATGACTTTTTTCGTGCCATTGATGGCAGGGCCTTCTTCATCGCCTGTGATGAGAAGACTGATTTTGCCTGTAAAGTCTTTGTGTGATGTTTTGAAAGCAGCAAGCGCTTCACAAAAAGCGGCAACACTCGATTTCATGTCAACGGCTCCTCTGCCATAGAGAATGCCATTTTCGATATGGCCTGCTGTTGGCGGATGAGTCCAATCGTCAAGAGGTCCATAAGGAACAACATCCACGTGGCCTAAAAAGCAAAAGTGCGGTGCTCCTGTTCCGTAAAAAGCAAAAAGATTATCAACTGCATCCGCTTCTTCGCCGTAGGTGAGTCTGTGTGTTTGAAGGCCAAGGGCTTTGAGCCTCTGTTCAACAAGATCGAGTGCTTTGCTGGCATCAGGCGTGACTGAGGGACACTGGATTAAGTCTTGTGCAAAAGAAACAAGGGGCGATTTAGTCATGACGTAAGAGCTCATTGATGGAGGTTTTAGGATGGATCGGATGAGGTTATTTTAGCTTAAAATATCAACAGAGTAAAGAGATGGATGCTGAAGGTGATATTGATAGCGTGAATATTTCTTGAAAGTTTTTTTGATATTGACAGGGGAAGATTATGAATCTATGATTCGAGTACTTTGAATACTATAGGCGTGTAGCTCAGAGGGAGAGCGCTGTAGTTTTACATTACAGAGGTCGGTGGTTCAATCCCATTCCACGCCAACCATATAATAATAAAATTGGATATAAATGAGAATGATGAATATAGTGCCTGAAATAGATCTGCCAGAAGCTTTCATTATAAAAAGAGATGATTTGCCTTCCATCCATTCGGTTATTGAAGATGGTAAAGAGTATCATCTGGGGATTGTTAAAAACCTCAGAGAGAATGATGAGTTAAAAAATTTTATCCCTGAAAATTTAAAACTGTCCATGAGTTGGGTTAGGTTAAAAAATAATGAAACTTTAGAAGTCCATCAGCATCCTATAAAGTCGATGATTATTATTTGTAAAGGTTCAGTTGTTTTTACAGATGGTTATCGGAAGCTCTGCTTAGAAGAGGGGGATATTGTTGCTGTTCCTTCTCAGGCATTACATGGGTTTATAAGTCAAGATGTTGAAGGATTTTGGGGAATTTCAGTGCAATTTGAATGCCATGGTCTTTATGAAGATGTAAAAAACCCTCTTGTCTCTTTTGTTCAAAATACAAGTCAAATAGAGCAAAATTTCTTAGAGCTGAAAAAGAGGAATGAGGTTTATAAAAGACAATTCTCAGAAAGTAGAATTTTTCAGCTTGTGCGAAAAGGTTATTTTCAAGAAGACGCTAAGAAAGAAATGTTTCTTGATTATTTTCAAATTTGGTCGGATCATTTTCAAAAAATGATGACTCTGAGAGTTGCACTTTGTAATGAACCCAAATTTCTTGAGTATTTTCAGGAGCATTTTAATGAAGAATTTGCTCACAATACGATGTTAAAGAAAAGTAGAACAAATTTTCAAAGAAGATGGGATCCTGTTTTAGAGAGTCTTGGTGCGTTGTTTGTTAATAAAATGGCGACAGAAGATAATCTCTCTAAACTGTTGATTGTGAATTTTGTTATTGAAGAATCTGCAACTGTTTTTTATGCAAATTTTCTTTCTTTGTTTAGGGAAAAGAGTAAAGAGCATTTTGAAACACACAATGAATTGGACCATGATCATGCAGAAATGGGCATTGAGGAATTTAAAAATTTAACATCAGATAAGTATCAAGAGCTCTACAAAATACAACACGAGAGTTGGTTGGCGTTAATCGCTCTATTTGATCGTATAGCAGATCTTCTTCAACAAGATGAGTAAAAAGAAATCAATTGCTATTATCGGATTGGGGCGAATAGGGGTTCTTTTAGCGCAGGGTTTATTTAAGCTGAAAATGACTCAAGTTGGAATACTCGATGGTGATATCTATTTGATTGGACATGACGAAAAATCTCTTTTAGCCTTTCAAAAAGATTTTGAAGATTTTGTGTTTGTTGAAGCTATGTATGGCGATAATCGAGAGACTTACTTAGAAGCAATAGAGCATTGTTACTTTACGACTGATTTTGAATGTCTTAGAAAGGCTGATCTTATTATATGTGCTTATGGGAGTCGTTTGAAAACTGTCATCGCAGACAGACGAGATTTACTTTTACAGCATGGCAGACTCACGATTGAGATTGGTACAAAGATAAAGAATTATGCAAAGAAAGAAGCGTTTTTGTTAAATATAGTGAATCCTATTGAATCAATAACGTGGATGCTTCAAGACATAACAGGATTGCCGCATGAAAGAGTCATCGGGATTGCGGGTACTCATGATATCGGCCGGTTTGCATACTCTTTGAGTGAGGTTTTAGGGTGTTCTCTTCAATCTATCGATTTAAAATCATTATATGTTATTGGAGAGCATGGGAATAACATGATTCCATTATTGAGTCACGTTAAAGTGAATGACGCTTTTTTACCGAAAGATGTTGATGCTGACTCTATCCTGAAAAAAACAGTTAGCAGAGGAATTGATATTTTTTCATTGAGAGGTACGCCCCCCTATTTGGGTCCTGTTTCATCATTGCTTTCCACATGTAAAAATATTCTCTCGGGTAAAAGTTTTCAAACAACAATTACCCTTTTTCATCCTGATCATAATTGTTACATCATGTATCCTTGTGTGATAGAAGGAATGAGTGGTGTTGTTGAAGTTGCTCAAAGTTTATCCTTAAGTGAAGATGAGGAAATCAAGTTTGTGGGAGCAATTAAGATAATAAAAGCTGATTTTGAAAGTTTAGACGATTTAGGTAGGTTTTAAATGTCACTAACGGTAGATGAACTTAGGGGATCTTATAGTATTCTTCAAAATAATTGTAAGCACTTATCTTTGCTTCATGGATTTATGTGGGATAAAAGCGGTCTTGCTGAGAAATTTTATCATTTTAGTGATCCGATGAGTTCGACAGGAAAGGTAATAAGAGCGTTTTTCTATCAACATAAGGCTGTTGAATTTGATGTCACAACTTCTGTCAAAAATCCTGTTTATTATTTTAGCATTAAAACATTGACATTATTAGTTGCTCAACTTCATGCCATTCAAGAGCTTTATTTTCAAGATCCAAGGATCGATCTTTACCCTTTTAAAAATGGCTTGATTGATAAAATAAAAAGAGATAATGACTTTAAAGAGAATCTAGAGAAGGCAGTTGAAAAATTTACTCTTTTTGAAAAGGCTCAAAAAATTATCTTGGCGTTTCATGCTCAATTTGAGCATGAGGAGAAATGTAATAAAGAGAAAGTCGAAAGAGTAAAACAGTCAATTGCCTTAAGACAAACAGAATTAGATCTTTGTGTAAAGAAGATAGAATCTTTAGCGCCTGAGTCTTTAAAACAGTCTTTAAAGACTATTCGTGCACAAATGAAAACTCTTCCCAAAAGACGGAAGACTGGCTGTCTTGAGGGAGCATTGTTACAACAAGCTATTCAAGAAAACAAAGAAATTAAATGCGGCCTTCATAGATTAGAGACAGAAAAGAGATTAGTAGAGGAATCTATTTTATCTGAGATTCCTCTGCTTTATGTGACACAGAAAAAAGAAATTTGTCTTGTTTTAGATTCTGATAGGCTTTTATTAAAGGATCTCCAAAAAAGTCAAAATGAATATCGACAGACTTATCAAGAGAGGCTTTTATGTCGCCTTCAGGCAGAAGGTGTTTCTCTGTCATTTTATAATGAGAATCTTCAAATTTTTGGTTATGAGAGGTATCTTTCTTACAAACTAAACGGTATTGCTAAAAAACTTGACCCAGATGCTAGGTCCCTTGTAAATGTTAAATTGCCTTTACTTGTTGAAGACCTCATCAAGTCTTCAACAATCGAAACGAGTCAAGAAAGCCGAATCTATCCGCCTTATACAACTTTTAATATTTTACTGACTTTTCTTTGGAAGAAAATATTATCAGGAGCGGATGTTAATGATTATTTCAATGAACTCTCATTAAGGATACTGCTTTGTTTAGAGAGTCACAAAGCTATTCTTAATAAAGAGGATGATTTTGAAAATTATGTACTCTCTCTGTATGAGCAGAGAGTATATAACGCTTTTTTCCCTGAATTAGCGATCACGGCTATTTCTCGTGCATCTGATAAGGGGATTGAAACTTTTCCGGATTGCGGAGAAACGAGCATTCGAAATTTCATCAATGTGCTTATAAAAGATCATAAAAAGAAAATTTTGAATGCTGATTTTCTTGAAAATATACCGTTTCCTGTTTCAAAAGGAGTGATTGCTTTTTATCGCAAACACTCTAGTTTAGAGTCTATTTCTCATCAAAATACTCATAATGATTGGGCAAAGCTTATTTCTTCTTTCAATCAGGATCAACAGAAGCCTACTATTTCCTATACCAAACCATATCTTAATCCCTTTTATGAATTGAAGCCAGGCGGCAGAAACATGCTTCATGTTCTTCAAAAACTCCTTGGAGTCGAAGATATTGGTCAGTTTGTAGAAGCACTTGCAAAAGTGAAAGGGGAAAAAATAGAGTGTTGCCTTGATCATTTTTTCCCAGATCGATTTGATTTAAATGATTATGAGAATAAAATTATTTTGACCTTTGAGGATCAGCATGTTTTTGAATGGTATTTTTTAAAGCAGCATTTTCGAACAAAATTATTTGAAAAAACGATGAATCGTCAGTCTTTTGATAGGGGGCTAAAAAAATTCGAACCCTACATGGTTGAGTCAAAGTTGACTCAAAATGCTTATTTAAATCTTTTAGCGCTTTTCTATAAGAAAGAAACTTTTGAAAAAGAGGATGCTTTTTATACTCAAGAGGGGCTGAGTGAGAGTGATCAATTTTTTCTGCATTTATTAACAAATCTTGATTCAGTGGAGACGCTTGATCAGATGATATTGACATTACTTGAGAAAAAGTCATTTTTAAACAATTCTTCCATAGCGCGTTCAGTGGGAGAAATGATGTTGAAGATTCCGAATGATAACTATCATTATGCGAAACGAACTTTGTATGCTAAACTGATCGAGTCTAATGAACTGATTGTGTTGCAGCACTTAATTCCCTCTTTAAAAAGTCAAACGGTATCTTAAATATGAGTCGTCATACATCTCTCTTTTTGATTTTTCTTTTTATTCTTGTTTTTACGGGTAAGGATCTTTTGACAAAGTATCTTTTCATGAATGAATTAACCATATTTGAGATTCTGTTTTTTATGGGAGTGGGGTGTCTATCAATTGCTTCTTTAGAGGTTGTGATTAAAAAAGAATCAATGTTGCCTAAAAACGCACGCTATCAATTTTTTCGATTATTTGTAACCGGAGGAGCCTGGTTTTTTGCAACACTTTCTTTTAAATATCTCAATGCTGGGACAATTAGTATAATTTCTAAAGTGAATACGCCTTTGATGATTATCGTCGCCAGTTTTATAGGGGTGTTTTATACTAAAAAACAAATTCGCATATCTTATTTGACAGTTGTTTTGTTTTTTGTTTTTGCGATTTGGAACCGCAATCCGAATGATCATTTTTTAGGTTATCTATTTTTTAGTATTGCCTTGGGGTTTGTTATTATTGAGTATATTATGCTTAAGGATAGTACGCAAAAGGAGAATATGTACATTGTGGCAGCGACGCCTTCTATCTCTTGCTTTTTGATAGGTTTGTTTGGTATCTGTTTTCAGGAATCGTCTTTTCAAGCCCTTACATCTTTCACAGGGGCTCTTTTATTTTTGAATGGGATTGTGATGTACCTTTTTTATAGGTTGAGCATCTATCGTTATAGGATTTTACCCCTTGGTCTTTCCGAATTGCCTGCATTGCTGGCCTCATATGCGATTATTTTTGCAGAAAGGACTCTATTTGATATACAACATTCTGTCGGATATAGTCTGTTCTTAGTGCTTGTAACGGTTTTATTGCTTTATATTTTCTCGCTACGTAAAGAACAAAGATTTTTAGATAAGGAGATTGTATCATGATGAAAAGGGTTGAGATTCAATCAAATTTTGACAAATAAAAATGAGGGGGCTTGCATGCAAAAGGGAAAAATCACATTAGATCAGATCGTTCATTTTCTGGAAGTGGCTGATCATCAATCAGTGAGTAAAGCTACCTTGAAACTAGGATTGACTCAAGGAACGATAAGCACAAGCCTGTCTAAGCTAGAAAATGAAGTTGGTGAAAAGCTATTCATAAGACATCAAAACGGGCTAACTTTAACATTTCAAGGAAAGCAATTCTATAATATTGCAAAAGAAGTAGCGCATAAAGTAGATGAATTAAAAGGCTTCTTGCAGACAGATAAAAAAATGAGTGGTCATCTACGGGTTTCCGCTCAATATGGGGTTGCGTCTTTTTTACTTGTAGACGCAGCTGCTCTTTTGAGGCATCAATTTAGCAATATTTTTGTAGAGATTGTTTGTGAAAATACAGATAGAAAATTTGAGGACTACTCATGCGACGTGGCGATAAGATCCGCAGTGAAGAAGAGGATGGACCTTGTTCAAACATATTTATTTTCAACTCAGTTTAATATGTACGCGAGTCAAAAATATCTCGATAGCCATGGAATCCCTCAAACACTGGGAGACTTAGATAGGCATCATTTGATTAGTGCTTCTTATTTACATGCGGAAGATTTATTTTTTGCAGATTGGCATCTCATTGAGAATCGCCAGAGTGCAGCGATAAGGAAACCAGTCTTTTCAATTGATACATCAAGTGGCGCTTTAAAAGCTTGTGAGAAAGGGATGGGGATTGCGACTTTACCAGATTTTATGTTAAGAGAAATTGATGAAAAGTTGATTAGGCTGCTTCCGGATTATCAGCCCCCTAAATTAGATTTTTTTCTGATTTACCCTAAGGCATCTCAAACCTCAAGAAAAATTCAAATATTTGAAAACTTCCTGGTGGCGTATTTCAAGAAAAAAATGAGTTAAACTAGCATTATCTTGTTTATCAATATTTTTTTATTTTTTATTGACTTTGTCAATATCTTGATCTATTATAGAAAATGAAGGCAATAAGTGAGATGAAGTGCTCCTTTTTATTGAGATTGATCATTACAGTAGTCCCTCCAGTTCTCCTGTAAATTATTCTCAAGAGCAGCGTGTTCTTTCAGTTGCGTATAAATACGATATTCCAGAGTTGTATTCATGAAAAACCATCTTTTGACGAAGGTGGTTTTTTTTCTGTTGGCGATTTAGTCATGACGTAAGAGCTCATTGATGGAGGTTTTTGATTTTGTTTTTTCATCGACTTGTTTGACGATAACAGCACAAGATAAATTTACGGTTGATTTTTGGGATGGATCTGATGAAGGTATTGTACCGGGGACAACAACGGAATAAGCAGGAACGCGTCCATAATGGATCTCGCCTGTTTCGCGGTTGATGATTTTTGTAGAGGCACTGATGAAGGTTCCCATGGCAATGACAGAACCCTTTTCAACAATCACGCCTTCTGCAATTTCAGAACGAGCACCAATGAAGCAGTCATCTTCAATAATCGTGGGGTTTGCTTGGAGAGGCTCTAAAACGCCGCCAATACCAGCTCCGCCTGAAAGATGAACATTTTTACCGATCTGAGCGCAAGAGCCAACAGTGGCCCAAGTATCGATCATTGTGCCTTCACCAACATGAGCGCCGATATTGATGTAGGATGGCATGATGATGGCGCGCGGCGCAACAAAGGCACCATAGCGAATTGTGGCTGGCGGTACCATCCGAAAACCAGCTTTTTCGAACATTGTATCTGTCCAGCCCTGTGTTTTGAGGGGGATCTTATCGAACCAAGTTGCATTTGGGCCGCCCGTGATGAGTTGATTGGGCTGAATGCGGAAGTAGAGCAGAATGACTTTTTTAACCCATTCATGTGTTGTCCAGCCTTGCTCTGTTTTTTCAGCAACACGGATCTCGCCCTTGTCAAGAAGAGTAATGATTTGCTGGATGAGTGTTTTGTGTTTGTCAGGAGAGTTCGGTGAGAGTTGATCTTTTTGGTCCCAGAGATAATCAATTGTTTTAGTAAGGTCTTGAAGCATTCTTTTGTTTCCTGTTGAGGTTCTTTGAATGCTTCTATCTTAGACCGAAATAGGAAGAGAGTAAAGAGGGGGATGGGGGATTCTTTGTTTGACACTTATAGGCACCTTAAGTATGATGAAGGTTGTGGGTTTGATCAATTAAAGGGGCTATTATTATGGATGTTAAAAAGAACACAGGGACTTTATTTCAGAGCAAATGTCTTCAATTGTTGACTGAAGATTTTGTTTTGATTGATATTGGGTGTTCAGGAGGAATCGATTCAATTTGGCATGAAACCTTTAAAGGCAAGCTTCAAGCCTATGGGATTGATTCAAATATTGCAGCTATTGACGATTTAAATAAAAAAAATACAAACTCAAAAATCAAATATACAGAGGCTATGATCGCTTGTTCCAGCCAACAAGTATCGGTTGGTCGTGTTGAAGAAGGTTTTTGGGATAGAACAAGCGCTGCGGTGGCTTCAGAGATTGCAGCAAAATCTGTTAAAGAAATGAATATTGATACGGTTATTACGAATAATTTGTATCAGCATATCGATGCTGCACAGAATGTTGTCACATTTAAAGACTATATTGATGCTCACCAGATAAAGTCAATAGACTTTATCAAGATCGATATCGATGGTGATGATTTTAATGTTTTAAAAAGTGCTGAGGATATAATAAGGTCTCAAAGTTGTTTGGGCGTTGTGATTGAAGTTAATTTTTATGGTGAGATGAATCGATTCAGTGAAGTTGATATCTTCATGAGACGATTAGGTTTTGAAATTTGTGAACTTCGACCTAGGCGATATGATTCTAAGGTCCTTCCAGGTCGTTTCGAATTTGCAATGACTGCTCAAACAAATGACGGCAGAATCGCATATGCTGATGCGCTGTATTTAAGAGATCCCTGCAAAGAAATCATAAATGGTTCAGCGGTTACTTTGACTGTCGATCAGTTACTAAAGCTGTCCATGCTCTATGATGTCTGTTCCATGTCGAGCTGGGCAGTAGAAATACTCATGAGTTTCAAAAATGTTTTAGAGGATGCAAAGATTAATGCTGAAGAATTTCTTGATTTGTTAGCACAAGATGCATCGAGACGTCATAGTTTGTCATTCTTAGGGAGCAATCCTTCTTATCGAAAATATATCGATGCTTTTAAAGAAAATTATAAATTATTTTTTCCACGAGTCTCTTTCAGATCAAGTATTCCTGTCCCAAACTTTGTGAAGCGAGCCTATCGAAAAGTAAAATATGGGAGAGGATAAGATTTTTATTTTTTGATTCCAACAAGAATCCAACTTGGATAAATCCAAAATAGGTCTGAGAATTGGTCACGTATCTCTGAGAAAATTTCAATTATTCCTTCACAAACACCGCGAGGGCTTGACATATCTGTAATAACATCGAGGTCTGGACAAAAGTCATGCCACATGACAATACCTCCCGATCTAATGAGAGGGAGAGCTTTGTAGGTGTCATTAATAACGAGCTCTTTTGTGTGGCCTCCATCAATTAAGCAGGTGTCGAAAAAGCCTTGCGGGTAGTTAGTTGTATCCCATTCACGGCTGTCACAATATATTTGACATACGCGGTTTCCTAGATTATTTTCTTTATATTGACGTCCAATGAAACTGTATGAATCGGATTGATGATATATTTTCTGAGAGGATGTTTTCGTATTAATTTTATCGCCTAAATGAAATCCATCAGAGTCGAGTTCCTCAGAGTAGGCCCATGTATTTGGGCCGTCTTGCGGCTCACCTTCCCAAAGATTCATGGTCCAAACAGTTGCACTACACTCTTTTAGACATAGAACAACACCCTCACCTTTCCAGGTGCCAAATTCCAGATGTCGATTTGGTTTAAAGTTTCTAAAGATGTAGCCTAGGATAGGTGCATCATGAATTTGCATTTTCCAAGACTGAAGAGATGTTTTGAGAAAAGAGGCATCGTAAAGATATGGTGAATCAAAACCAAGCTTCCTTTGAAGTTCTTCATAGGATGTTTGCGGGATTTTTCTTGATAGTTCAGATAAAATAGGAGCAAATCTATTGCGAATCAATTGCTTTTCTTTTTTGATTTTAGCCTCAGGCAAAAGCTCTGGATTTACTTTCATTATAACTTTTTTGACAATATTTTTTGCAATTTGTAGCACTTACTTTCTCCCATAATCATCATTGAAGCGAACGATATCGTCCTCTCCTAAATAAACTCCTGATTGAACTTCTATCAGCTCTAGCGGAATTTTACCAGGATTTTCTAATCTGTGCTTCACCCCGTTCGGAATGTAAATCGACTCATTCTCGAATAAAAGTACCACTTCATCATCACGCGTCACTTTAGCTGTCCCTTTAACAACAACCCAGTGTTCAGCTCTGTGATGATGCATTTGTAATGACAATCTGCCGCCTGGTTTCACAGAAATGCGTTTGACTTGGAAGCGCTCACCGCGATCGATACTTTGATAACTGCCCCATGGCCGATGTTCAACAGAATGCGAAAAAGCATGCTGACGATTCTGTGCACGCAAGTCTTCAACAACCTGTTTGACATCTTGAGCTGCTGAGCGTGATGCAACGAGAATTGCATCGGGATTATCAACCACAACAATGTCATCAAGGCCAATAACAGCAACAAGCCTGTTGTCAGATCGGATGTATGAGTTTTTCACATCGCGCACGGTGATATCACCAATGAGAGTATTGCCGTTATCGTCACCAGCGCCAATTTCCCAAACAGAATGCCATGATCCTAAGTCATTCCATTCAATAGATAAAGGCATCACTTTGATGTTTTTTGCTTTTTCTAGAATGCCATAATCGATTGATTGAGAGGGAGATTCTGAAAAAAATCTCATTTTAGGAACAAGCGTTTGCCCATCGCGCAGACCAGCTTGATATGATTGGTCAACTGTTTCATAGATTTTAGGTTCAAAGGACTTGAGTTCTTTAAGATAAACTGACGTTTTCATCAGAAAAATACCAGAATTCCAGGCATAATCACCTGACTCCAGATAGGTTGAAGCTGTTTTAGCATCAGGTTTTTCAACGAATTGAATCACATCTTTAACTGGAGAATTAGCCTTTGTTTTATACTGTATGTACCCATATCCTGTCTCAGGACGGAGAGGTGTAATCCCAAATGTGACAATATTACCTTCGAATGCTTCATCGGCTGCTTCCGCAATGGCTAAAATAAAGGCCCTGTGATCTGCGATATAATGATCTGCAGGCATGATAAGGAGGAGTTCATCACCCTTAGCGTCAATTTCTTTTGAATAGAAAGCAGAAAGCGCAATCGCAGGGGCTGTATTCTTTGCAACAGGTTCGAGAATGAGCTCATAATCTTTGATTTGTTGAGATTCAATCTCTGTTTTGAGCAACATCTGATGTGCTTCACTGGCAACGATCACAGGAGGGAGAAAAGTGACCTTTGGTCCCAGTGATTTTAAAACGGTTTGGTCAAGAGTGATACGTTTCAGCGTATGCTGAAAAAGGGTTTCTTCCCCTAAAAGTTGACAAAATTGCTTTGGATAATGCATGCGTGATAAAGGCCAGAGGCGCGTTCCAGCCCCGCCGCATAAAATAACGGGCCTTATTGAAATCTGTTTTTTGTTGGTATTGTCAGATTTATCGTGCGCCATTTTTATTCCTTTATCTTCAATGACTTATCCGGCTTTAGATATTGCTTTTGCGTTTTTTTGGGAGGCTTGTGGAAAGTAACCTTTTCCCAAATGAATTAAGTTCATGTTTTCAAATGAGCTGGTCTCCAGGAGACGCCAACAGTCAATAACTTGAGTTTCTTTTGAGTTGAACATATCTTCATTAATGCCTCTGAACTCGTCCCAAGCAGTCATAAGAACAACAATATCCTTATTATTTAAGGCTGATTCAAGAGAGTCTGCATAAGTAACCTCATTACCCAAGATAGCTTCTGCCGGCGGCATTGAAACAGGATCATATACTGATACATCAAATCCCGCACTGATAAGTTTAAGAGCTAGAGCGATTCCTTGAGATTCTTCAATCACAGGGGTGTTTGGTTTGTATGAGAGGCCTAAAATTGAAACACGTTTTCCAGAGCGTGAAAGTGATTGTATAATATTCAGTACGCGCTGTGTCTGGTGATGATTAATGCTATCGGTTGCTTTTGCAATATCCGTTTTTACATCAAGAATGCGGGCAAGTTGATTGAAAGCAACATTATCACGAGGGAAGCAAGGTCCACCATAAGCAACACCACCTTTTAGGTATTTAATACCAATCCGAGAATCGCACCCGATTGCATCGGTTACAACATCAACATCGGCCTCAGGTAGATAGTCACAAATTTCAGAGAGCATATTCGCATAAGAAATTTTTGTGGTGACGTAAGTGTTTACAGAGATTTTCGCGAGCTCTGCATTCACAAAGTTCATTCTTTTGACAAAGGGTCTATTTTCAGACGAATGAAGGTAAATCATTTCGAGCAGATCGCCTGCTTTTTTATCGCTTTCGCCAATCAAATAGAAATCAGGGTAAAGCATATTTCTGATGACAGAGCCTAAAGCAATGAATTCAGGGCTGTAGCAGAGGCCAAGTGAATCACCTAGTTTTTTGCCAGAAGCTTTTTCAAGGGCTTCACGAATCTCACCGCCAGTTGAACCAGGCATAACCGTACTTGTGATAACAATCAAATGATATGAGCTTTTGTTTTTAAGAGCCGCTCCAATTTCAGTCATTGCATCGATGACATATTTGTTTGTGAAGACACCATCAGCGCCACTTGGCGTTGGAACGATAACAAAAGTTGCATCACTATTTTGAATTGCATAACTCATGTCGGTTGTTGCACTTAAGTGCTGCTGACCCTTTGTGATGTAATCCTGTAATTCAGGTTCAGTCACCGGAGCAATGCCTTGGTTGATTTGATCAACAAAGTGCTGATTTTTGTCAACACCAATAACATTGTATCCCTTAACAGCAAAAACAGCTGCCATAGGAGATCCCAATTTGCCAAGGCCAATGATAGATAGATTTCTCATGCTTATCTCCTCATGTATAAACTAAGCGACTTTTCTGACAGACGGATTGGTCATCTGTTCATAAATCCAAGAATATGTCTTACGTAAGCCATCTTTTAGAGCGATTGAAGGCTCCCAATTGAGCTCCTTTTTGATGAGTGTATTGTCGCTGTTACGACCACGAACACCGACTGGTGCGTTCAGATTGTAGCTGCGGGTTAGCTTCACATTTGCGATCTCTTCAACAATATCAACCAATGTATTGATTGAAACAAGTTCAGAGCTACCAAGATTGATTGGGTAGAGAATATCGCTATCCATAATCATTCTTGTGCCTTTCAAACAATCGTCGATATACATAAAGCTTCTTGTCTGTTTACCGTCTCCCCAGATTTCAATTTTACCTGATTTGTTGAGCTGCGCTTCAATAACTTTGCGGCAAATTGCTGCAGGCGCTTTTTCACGACCGCCGTCATAAGTGCCAAGTGGCCCGTAAACATTGTGATAGCGTGCAACGCGTGTTTCAAGACCAAAGTCTTCACGGTAATGGCGGCAGAGTCTTTCACCAAATAGCTTTTCCCACCCATATCCGTCTTCAGCCATTGCGGGATAAGCATCTTCTTCTCTAAGGGCAGTGACATTAGCATCTGTTTGCTTGTAAGCCGCATAGACGCAAGCAGATGATGCAAAGAAAAATCTTTTCGCGGTATAATGTTTTGCAGCAACAAGCATGTGAGTGTTAATCAGAGAAGAGAGCATACAAAGAGCTTTGTTATGTTCAATAAAACCCATACCGCCCATGTCAGCCGCTAAGTTGTAAATATACTGAGCGCCTTCACATGTCTCAAAACAAGCATTCTTTTCCTGCAAATCAAGTTGACGATTGTCAACATCAGGTAAGAAATGATACCATTCATCAAATGGTTTTTTATCGACAGCCCTAATATTTTTATAGCCTTCATTTTTGAAATGTTCAACAAGTGCGCCTGCGATAAAACCACCAGCGCCGGTTACAACAATTAAATCATCTTTTTTCATACGATACTCCATAAATTTATAATGTTATACCGCATCCTAACAAACCAGGCACCGAAATACAATCTCTATTTATTTTTAAGCAATCTATTTTATTGTAAGCTTATTTACATGAATTTGACTCTAATAATAAAATATGTCTATAATATATGCTATGATATATTGTCAAACAGGGAAATGTAGATGTCAGAAATACAGGCGATTGATCAAATGCAAAAAGGGTCTTCTGCTCCGTTGACTTTGCTTGTTGTTGAAGATGATAAAGGTGTTCAAAGTCAGTTGAAGTGGGCATTGGCAGAGAGCTATAACTTATTTATGGCTGAAGATAGGCAAACAGCTCTTGAGATAATGGATCAAGAAAGGCCTATGGTCGTGATTTTGGATTTGGGTTTGCCCCCGGATGCCAATGGGGCAACAGAGGGGTTGTTTATCTTAGAAACAATCCGAGAAAAATATCCAACAACAAAAGTAATTATTGCAAGTGGTAATAGTGATTTACAAAATGCTCTTAAGGCGATAGAGCTTGGCGCTTATGATTTTTATTCAAAGCCAATTGATCTCGACGTTTTGAATCACATCATTAAACGAGCATGGCATGTTGCAAAGCTAGAGAAAGAAAATGAGCGCAGGGCCGGATCGATGCAGAATGCCTACCTGGATGGTATCATTTCAGGGGATCCAAATATATCAAAGATTGCGCAATCTGTCCGAAAGATTGCATGTACTGATATTTCTGTATTAATTACAGGTGAAAGTGGTACAGGGAAAGAGCTTGTAGCAAAGGCGATTCACTATAGCAGCCCAAGAGCAAATCATGAATTTGTTGCCATCAATTGTGCGGCGATACCCGAGAATTTACTCGAGAGCGAATTGTTTGGATTTGATAAGGGTTCTTTTACAGGCGCTGTTACCCAAAGTATTGGTAAGGTTGAGGTGGCGAATCAGGGAACTTTGTTTCTTGATGAAATTGGTGACATGCCTTTGATCTTGCAATCAAAACTACTACGATTTCTGCAAGAGCGTCATATTGAACGAATTGGTGGCCGTAAAAAAATACCAATTGATATTCGCGTGTTATGTGCAACGCACCAAAATTTAAAAGAGATGATCACAGCGGGCACTTTTAGGGAAGATCTTTTTTACAGACTCAATGAATTTTCAATCACCCTGCCTCCTTTACGAGAAAGAGTCGGTGATATTGAGTTGCTTGCTAAGTATTTTATCAATCGTTTTTCAAAAGAACTGAAAAAACAAGTGACGGGCATTAGTGATAAAGCGCTTGTGGTTCTTGAAGAGTATGGATGGCCTGGAAACATAAGAGAGTTTGAGAATAAAATAAAAAGAGCTGTTATTATGACAGATAAAAAGCAGATCACGGCTCAAGATTTAGAAATCACCGCAAAGAATGATTTTGATGGACTGCCAACTTTAAAAGATTTTAGAGACAAGCATGAAAAAGATTTGCTGATTAAAGCACTACAGGCGACGCGCGGCAATGTGAGTCTTGTGTCTAAGATTTTGGACATTAGCAGGCCAAAGGTTTATGAAATGATCGAATCTTACAAGATTGAACTTTAACCCAAAATCAGGGCAGAATCATCACACGTTTTAGAAATAAATTAAGATTTCATCGTCATAATGGGGCGATCAATAAGGAGAAAAATAATGTCTAAAAAATCTGTTTCATATCTTTTGGCATCTAGCCTTTTATTTACAGCTCTTAGTATGCAGGCCTATGCAAATGATAAAAGTGTTGCTTTGACAAAAAAAGCCCAAGAGGCAATGGAAAAAGGCGATGCAAATACAGCAATCATTCATTTAAAAAATGCTTTGAAAGAAGATGACTCAGATGTTGCTGCGCGCGTTAAGCTTGGAGATTTGTATTTCGCAAAAGGTCAGCTTGCTGATGCAGAAAAAGAATATGAGTTTGCCCTCAGTAAAGGTGCTGATGATAAGACATTTATTTTAGCTCTAGCAGAAGCCTATCAGCGTGAAGGTAAATTTGATGAGGTTATAGATAAAATTCAACCTGGAAATCGCGGTGATGATATTGAATCAAGAATCATCGGGGCGCGTGGTTTTGCTTTTCTAGGCAAAGGAGATATTGAGCAGGCTAAAAAACTTATCGGAGAAGCTGTTGCTAAGAATCCAAAAAACCCTGATATCCGTTTGTGGGAAGTCAATCTTTATGTTCAATTGAAAGATTTAAAACAAGCGGAGAATGTGCTTGATGAAATTCTCAAAGAGTCACCTGATTTTGTGCCTGCGCTCGTTTTGAAAGGAAATTTTTTAAAATCGAATCAGAAACTTGATGAAGCTGTGGACCTCTACACAAAAGCGCTTGATAAAGATCCAAAGGAATTTCAAGCACGTTACAACAGAGGTCTGTCTTATTTTGCTTTGAATAAAGACGCTGAAGCTGAAAAAGATGCTGCTGTTTTAACAGATATAGCTCCAAAGCATCCTTTAGTAAACTATCTGAATGCTTTGTTGCTTGCGAAAAAGAATCAAGATGATCAAGCCACAGAAAAATTACAAACAATGGGCGCTTTTGTGAATGAGTATCCTCCTGCATTGTATTTAATGGGGATGTTGAATTTTAGAAATCAACGCCTTGAAGCAGCGGAAGCGAATTTCAGAATGCTATTGGGATTTGCGCCACAATCTGCTGATGTACGTATTTTCTTGGCGAATATTTATATGGCAAAAGGAACACCACAAAAAGCAATCGATTTGCTCAATGAAATTGTGACAGACAGTACAACAGATCAAAGACTTTTGGGCACTTTGTCAAATGCTTATATGAAAGCAGGCAAAGCAGACAAGGCAACTGAGATCCTAGAAAAAGTCATTAGTATTGCGCCTGATAATGAAGAAGCTCAAACAAGGCTTGCTTTGACAAGACTCCAAGGTGGCAATGCAACAGAAGGTCTAGCAGAGCTTGAAAAATTAAATGAGAAAAATCCTGATAATGTTCAATCAGGCTTGCTTCTTGCAATCTCTTATATTCAAGCGAATCGTCTAGAAGAGGCTGAGAAAGAGATTCTTGAGATCAAAGATAAGATGAAAGACAATCCTTTCCCTGAGAATTTGTTAGGTGCCGTTTACGCAAGAATGAACCAACCTGACAAAGCACGCGAAGCTTTTAATAAGGCCATTGCGATCAAATCTGATTTTGCGCCTGCATACTTCAATCTTGCTGGTATGGCGATTGTTGAGAAAAAATTTGATGAGGCTCAAAAGTTCTATGAATCAGTTTTGAAATTTGATGATAAGAATATCAAAGCCTATACAGGACTTGCAACTCTTGCAAATCAAGCGGGTAAGAAAGACGATGTGTTAAAATATCTTAAAATGGCAAGTGATAAGAATCCAAAAGATCCGCAACCTGCGATTGCTGTGGTTGATTTTTATCTGGGCAATCAGGATACAGACACAGCTTTGATGACGGCACGTAAACTATCTGAAACTTACCCAGATGATGTTTATGTTCTAGATGTGTTAGGCAGAACACAATTGCTCGCAAAGCAATATGATGGAGCCATAAGCACATATCAGAAACTTGTTTCTGTAAACCCAGAATTGCCGATGGGTTATTATCGATTGGCGCAATCTTATGCCTCAGTTAAAAAGATGGACGAAGCTAAGAAAACCTTGCTGCAGGCTGTTAAATCAAATCCTACTTTTATACTGGGCTATCGTGATTTAATCGCTCTCGCTGTTCAGGAAAAGAATTATACTGAGGCTCTAACTTATGCCGAGGATTTGAAGAAGAATGACCCTAAATCATCTCTAGGCGATATGGTCATTGGCGATATTTATCGTGAGCAAGGTGATATTGAAAAAGCGATGCACGCCTATAAAGCAGGATTCGACTTCCAGCCGAATAATATGCTGCTTGTAAAGCTTTATGAAACAAATGTTATGCAAAAAAAGGAAAAAGAAGGCCGTGAACTTCTTGAGAATTGGCTTGAAAAAAATCCGGATGATGCTGGCGTTTTGACTGTCTATGCAAACCATCTTTTACAGGTCAATGAGAAAGACAAAGCAATTGCCCAGTATGAGCATGTGTTAAAATTGAATCCAAAAAATCCGATGGCATTGAATAACTTGGCTTGGTTGTATCATGAGAAAAGTGATCCAAAAGCAATCGAAACAGCAAAACAGGCCTATGATCTAGCGCCAGCTGTACCTGAAGTTGCTGATACTTATGGATGGATCTTGTTCAAAAGCGGTGATAAAAAACAGGCAAGAACAGTTTTCTCAAAATCTCTTGAAAATGCAGAGACAAAAAATCCAACAATTCAGTATCACTATGCTTTTGTGCTCTCAGAAGATGGCGATAAAAAAGAAGCGGTGAAAATCCTACAAGCTCTTTTAAAAGATAATCCAAACTTCCCTGAGAAGCCGGATGCTGAAAAATTGCTGAAGGATTTGAGCTAATAACGGTTTGAAAATTTGAGAGAGCTCCGATAATCGGAGCTCTTCTGCATTGAGGGAGTCCATGAGGCGCTTATGAAAAAACTACTCCATGTTTTTCCATCTCTTGCGTTGGGCGGATCGCAAAAGCGTCTGATCGATTTGCTCCATGATCCAATTCTGGGATCGCATCATCATCTTTTCATTTGTGTTGAGCCTAAGTGTGAGATTGAAACTTACTTTCCTTCCGGGCTTAAATATACGGTCATTCCATTTAAGCCACTTCCTTTTCTGCCTCAGCGCTATGCCCAAATGCGTAAAGTTCTAAAAGAGCTAAAACCTGATGTGTTGCTCACCTATAATTGGGGAGCCATTGAATGGGGGCTGGCGAACTTTCCTGAAATTGTACCGCACTATGTTCATCTTGAAGATGGATTTGGCCCTGATGAACAATCAAGCCTGAAATTGCATCGTACATTGTTCAGGCGTCTTGTTTTTACGCTCGCGCTTGATGATCTCATTGTTCCATCACAGACACTTGCTGAGATTGCGGATGCTTATTGGAATGTAATCCCGCCGATGCTTCATTATATTCCCAATGGAATTGATATAAAGCCTTATAAGCAGAAGAAAACAGCAAGGCGGGCTTTGCTTGAAAAGCTGGGGCTTCGAGATGAGTCTTTGTTCTTGTACGGATCCATTGCAAGGCTGCGAAAAGAGAAAAACTTTCCAAAGATGATTGAGATTTTTGATAGGCTCCAGGCGGATGATCCAAAAGCGCGGCTCGTGATTATGGGAACAGGATCTGAAGAAGAGCATCTCAAAGCACTGGTTGCAACAAAAAATCTGACGGATAAGGTTTTCCTTATGGGGCACATCAGTGAGCCGGGTAAATATTTACCAGGTCTAGATATGTTCTTGTTGACCTCAGATACTGAGCAAATGCCTTATTCAATTGTGGAAGCCATGGCATCTAAGGTTCCGATTGTGACAACAGATGTTGGTGATATCAAAACGATGCTTTGTGCTGAGAATACCGCTTTTCTTGCCTCTAAAACAGATAAGGCGGGTTTCATCAAAAAAGTGAAGCTCTTGCGCGACGACAAAGCTCAACAAGCAAGGCTTGCTGAGCTCAATGCCGAGAAGGTGAAGACTGAGTATCTCCTAGAGACAATGAGAGAGGCCCACCGGGAGATTTATTTGGAGGGGTAAATAATTCTTAAGGGCAGTATTAGGCCATTCTTTTTCAGGAGGTATTTCTCAAAACGGTCACAATAAATGTTTTTTTACAAAAAAGTATTTTTTTTTTTTTTTTTTTCATTAAATATGATTTATAATAGGACTATGTTTTGTAAAAAGCATATTTAATGAATTTTTAATG
>JAGPBS010000005.1 GCA_018063245.1 Alphaproteobacteria bacterium
GCGTTCCCGAAAATATGGTTGATCAACTGCTTGCAGAACCTATGGAGACCTGGACATCTATTTATGATGACGAAATAAAAGCTAGCTTCACCGGAGCGCTTGAAACAAACAAATCCTACACAGATTCTGTAAACAAAGGAAAAACGCTCGAAACAGATCAATCAACGAATACTGAAGCAATTGAGAAAGCCAAATCTGACATCAAAACAGCAACAAAAGATCCAGCAGAAAAAGCTGCAGCTGCACAAGAAACAGCTCAAAGATTCTCTCAAGGTACAGCTGCTCAATTGATAGCAGGTTCAGTCCAGAATATCACACAACTTATTAGCGGTGCGTTTAACTTGGTGAGCGCTGATAAAAAATATAAAGCTGATATGGACAATGCAAGAATCACTAAACTTCAAGCACAATCAAGTGCTGCAAGCCAATATATGAGCACTGATAAATCGCAATATGATAATTTTTTACAAACCCTTTTAACGATTCTCAGTAAACTCTCCGATGCACAGTCCTCGAATACGCGCGCAGGAGGTTAAAATGATGATTGCAAAGGTTGAGTCAAATGCGCTATAACTGAGCATGTTTATTTAGGAGGAGACAATGAGTACGATTCAAGAAATTTTATCAGAGTTTGGCAGAAAAACAGGCCTTGGCAATTTACGCCTCAATGAAGATGGCCTTTGCAGACTCGTTTTTGACGGGACCCTCACCGTTGATGTTGAAAAAACAAGCGCAGGCTTTGTATTACACTCTGTCGTTGGTCAGATCCCTGGCACAAACAAAAGTGAATTTTACGAGATGCTCCTTGATGCAAATGGCCCAGAACAAGTTGTTGGTCAAACGGCTCTTGGCATTGATTCAAACTTAAATGAAGTTTTGCTCTTTCAAAATTTCACAGACATGACACCAACCTATGCCTATTTCGAAAAAGCACTTGATACATTCCTTGGTGAAATTGGCAAATGGAAAGCGCGTTTAAGCGGCGATTGGGAAAATTTTGATGACTCAACCTTGCCTCCTAAAAAAGAATCTGGCGATTACAAGCCTGCTGAATCAGTCATTAAAAAAGAACCTGCCGGTGATTTTGATCCCTCAAAACTGCCGCCTGGCATGATCAAAGCGTAAAGGAGCAACACATTATGTATGCAAAAGATATGATCCTAGAACTAGGCGATAAATTAGGCCTTGGCAAATTAGAACTCGATGAAAACAACACATGTAGTCTTGTTTTTGATAATATTCACGCAATCGACATGAAAGTGACAGATGATGGGAATGAAATCCAGATCTTTTCACCCGTCTCAATTGTCCCTGAAAAAAACAGAGAGGCTTTTCTCTGCCAGCTGATGGAAGCAAACTTGTTTGGTCAAGGTACCGGCGGCTCGCTTTTCTCTGTGATTAAAGAAATTGATCTGCTCTTCATGTATCGTAAATTCAGACTTGAAGTCAGCGATTATCAAAACTTTGAAAAAGGCCTTGAGACCTTCCTCAACTATCTTGAAGCCTGGAAAAAGAAAATCGAAACAGAATATGGTGAAGGTGATGGCTCAACAACGCCTCCAGCTCCCGCAAAAGGACCAACACGCGAACCATCCTCTGGCGGTGGTGGTCTTCCTCCAATGTTAAAGGCTTGAGATTCTCAATCCCGTCATCGCGAGCGAAGCGTGGCGATCTTTTCTCAAGCTCCATAAGATTGCCACGTCGCGACAAGCCGCTCCTCGCAATGACGACAAGTAAAGTAAGATCTCCTTCTAAAAACAATAAAAACCCAAAGGACACACTCATGACACTTTCTCGTTTATTTTCCGTGATCGCATTTGTCGGTCTTTGCACTTTTTCAACTCAATCTTTTGCTTGTAACGGCACCATCATTGATGATGCTCAACAAGCTCTTTTGAAAAAAGACCTCAGACAGTGGCCATCTGAAACTTTCGGGAAAGGGACGCCAACACTGATTATTTTCTATGATTATCTCTGTGGCTATTGCAAAAGAAGTGATATTGAACTGGAAAATTACCTTAAAAAAGGTGATCGCTCGCTCAAGATTGTCTATCGTCCTTTAGGAAAACTCGGTCCCGTCTCTCAAAACATCTCACGATCCGTTCTCTCTGCAGCGCGTCAGGATAAATTCAATGAATTTCATAATGAGCTTGTTCACTATAACGACACCCCAGATGATACCTTCCTCATGAAAACCGCAGAAAAACTAAATCTAGACATCGACAAGTTTGAAAAAGACAAACAGCATCCCGCAATCACAAAAATGCTTGATGAGAATAACCAGCTCGCTAAAAAACTCGGCATCAAAACAGTTCCTAGCTTTTACTTAGAAAGCTGCAACATTCCGCATTCAATGACAGAAGAAGGCTTTGAAAAAGAAATCGGCGATGCAGTCAGCAACACAAAGGCAAAATAGACGCTTTTTGCCTTTATTTGTGATTATTAATGGGAAATACAAAAATTAGTATTGACATTGTGTTTATTTTCCGTAATAAATAGGAACATTATCAAAGAACTCTTTGAAATTCTTACCCTTTCAATTGATTAATGGATTCCATCACGATGAAAATTGCGATTCTTGTCTCAACAGGCTTTACAGAGCTTGATCTTACTCACCTTCAAAAACACCTCATTCAAAACAAGATCTCATTCGATCTTATCTCATCCCAGTCAGGCCTTGTGCAAGCATGGCATCAAAAGACTTGGGGAAACTACTACCCAATCACAGTAAGCCTCAATGACGCTTTGGCAACTGATTACGATGTGCTATTTGTCCCTGGTGGTCGTCATATCTCAAAACTGATGGACCATGGCCATATTGCCCGTTTCATCAAGTATTATTCTTTAAACCAAAAAAAGGCGATCTATCTGGGTGAAGCTATTGAACTGCTTACACTGTCTAAAGATGCAGCACGTCACGTCATCTCAACACCAGAAAGCCTAAAAACAGCATTATCAGAGAAATCTTTTGACCTATCCGATGATGATATTTGTGAATCAGGCCATCTTCTGACAATCAAATCGCCACAACAGCATAATGATCTGGGGCAAAAACTAGTTGCTTTTATATCTAAAAAAATTGAACAATCATCTGACAATTCAAGCACTTTCCAAAAAGCTGCATAATTCAAAAGAGAACCATAAGATGTTTATCCAAACGCAAGACACCCCAAATCCAAGAACATTAAAGCTCTTACCTGGGCATGTTGTTTCTGACTCAGGCAATTACGATTTTCCGGATCTACAATCGGCTCAGATTTCACCTTTGGCGCAACAATTGTTTACGGTTGATGGCGTTGAGCGCATTTTTCTTGGATCGGACTTTATTTCCATTACAAGATCAGAATCTTCAGACTGGATTCTCTTAAAACCATCTCTGCTCAGCATCATTATGGAGCATTTTACCAAAGGCGCTCAAACGATCATTCTAACATCAAAAAAACAAGAGCCAGTTAAATCCTCAGCTCCACAAGATGAAATCTCTCATCAAATCGCAGAAATTATCAATGTCAAGGTTCGCCCTGCTATTGCTCAAGATGGCGGCGATATTACTTTTGAAAGATTTGAAAACGGAATTGTTTATGTTCATCTTAAAGGCGCCTGTGCTGGTTGCCCAAGCTCAACATTAACACTTAAATCTGGAATTGAAAACCTGCTCAAGCATTATGTGCCTGAAGTGATTGAAGTTCGTCAACAACTTGACTAAGAAGAAAGATTACCAATGGGCCCTCTGATATTCCAAAGAAGCTTTTCTCAGACTCTTTTTGTATCTCTTCAACGTCCATTACAAACGGCCCTGTACTCTTTCAGTCGAGTGACGTCCTTATCTCCTCATCCTTTTACACCTCTCACACAAAGACGTTGTATTGGTGATTCTAATGATTGGTGGAATCATGCCCTCAAACGTGTCACAAATAACATGCAATCTGCTTTTAACGATGACAAATCTACCCAGATTCCATTGCTCCAAAAATTTGTACCTCTTATAGGCAAAACATCACTGGAGCTCAGCAGTCAAAGCCAGATCCCCTTAAATCACTTCAATACACTCCCCCAGGATTCGCTGATTGCTCTTCGCCATCTTGTGATTAGACATGCAGGTTTTTCAAGTAAAGATATTGCCTGCCTCATCAATGCATCTCCTTATTTGCAAACGATTGATCTTGAAGCAAGCCCAAATCTCCTGACCTTTCAAGATTTCCGTTCTGATTTTGCATCTAGATTCACAGGAGGCGAGAAACATTATAGCCTCAAGCGCCTCAGACTTGCCAACGTTGGCGTAACGACTCAAGATATTATAACCTTCTTTGAATTCTGTCCAAGATTACAAGAGCTTGAGCTGAACAGAGTTTTACTAAAACCAAACGATCTCAAAAAGACAAACTTCGCTGCTCTTCCTTATGACACAAGAGCAAACCTTAAGGAACTCTATATTTTCAATGAAAATATTGTAGGCTTTGATATTTCTCACATGCTTGCTCATTTTCCGAATCTGAAACGCATTAGTCTTTCAGGTTGCGCCTATGTAACCACTGATCACATAGGCATTCTCCGAAAGCATTATCCAAAAGTCCTTTTTTTATAATCTTTTTTAGCGTTCATAAAAAAATTGAACTACCCGTGAAACACTTTTACACTGATTTCTGTTCAATCAATAACAATAATAAGGATCTTTTATGGTGACTTCCTCTCTTTTATACTGTGCGCGTACATTACCTAATCCCTTACTTCCTGCTTTAACTAAAAGCAATCGATTTGTTCCATTTTCTATTTTTACAACAAGACCTTTTGCGAGTGCGAGCCGAACGGCCTCTATTGCACAAACACAAGTACATACAACGCCCTTCCCTCTGCGAAAAAGACCTGTAAGGCTAAACCCTGACCTCATTGTTGATCATGCCATTATCAGTTACAAAGGCAACAAAGATATCAAGCCTACTTACTTTAGCTCTCTTATCCCAAATGATTTACCGAACCTCTCAAATATGAATCTCTCTGGTGTCGATATCGACTCAAAAGACTTAAATAGCATTTTTGGCGCCGCACCAAACCTTGTGTACCTCAACTTTGATTGGAATACAATCATCAAGCCAGGTGACATTGCAGAGAAACTCTCAACAGCCGCTAAGAACCTTAAATATCTAAAATGCATGCAAACAAAATTAAACAGCGTTGATATCAAACAACTCTTCTCACTCTCTCCAAATCTTGAAAAAGCAAGCCTACACTGCCTTGAAAACATTAAGCCTCATGAGTTTAAACGTCTCAACTTAGCACATGCGACCATTCAAGAGCTCAGCCTCTTTGGAACAAGAGTTGCCCTTGATGATGTAAAACAGATTCTGGGACATTTTCCGAAATTGAAAAAATTAGGACTTACACGTTGCCCTCATATCGACTCGCATGATATTATAGAATTGAAAGAATGCTATCCCCATATTCAATTTGTTTAACTAGTCCCTAACCAAAGGATCAACCATGTCGCAAGCACTCTCAACCGAAGATGCAAATCTTATTTTCAAAGAAGCCCGAACCTATCGTGCTTGGAAAAATACACCTGTTTCGCAAGGTCTCTTGACTGATATTTACAACCTCTGCAAATATGGACCAACAAGTGCGAATTGTTCACCTATGCGGATTACTTTTTTAACAACAGTCTCAGGCAAAGAAAGACTCAAACCGCATCTAGACCCAGGAAACGTTGATAAAACTATGTCAGCGCCTGTGACAGCAATCATTGCTTATGATCTCGATTTTTATGAGCGCATGGATGTCCTTTATCCTCACACCAATGCAAAAGCTTGGTTTGTCGGAAAACCTGACTTCATTAAAACAACAGCAGCCTTAAACAGCACACTTCAAGGTGGTTACTTTATCATTGCAGCACGAAGCTTTGGCCTTGATTGCGGCCCTATGACCGGTTTTAATAATGATGGACTTGACAAAGAGTTCTTCCCTGACGGCAAAACAAAATCTGTTTTCCTCTGCAATTTAGGACATGGGGATGGTACAAACCTTGCTCCGCGCGATCCTAGACTTTCATTTGACGAGGCTTGCCAAATCCTCTAAGATCCGATAGACATATTATAGGATTTTATTGTGAACTACATTCTGACCATTGACACCTCTTTCTCTCAGTCTTGTCTTGCTTTATTCAAAAACAAGGAGATGCTTGAAGAGGTGTTTTTGTCTGGATCACCTCGCGATAATGATTCCCTCCTCTTTCGGCTTGAAGATTTACTAACCCGTCATCAACTCACTCTTAAAGACATTGAAGGCATCGCAATTGCCATCGGACCAGGCAGCTATACAGGCCTTAGGCTCTCAATTGCAGCCGTTAAAGGCATTGCCCTTGTGACAAAGTGCACAATCAAAGCTCTTTCTGTTTTTGATATCTTTATACAGCAGTATAAATCTGAAAACCCCGTTGCTAAAGGCGAGCTTTTATCTGTGATCGACACATCAAAGGGAGATTTTTACTGCCAGCGCTATTCCCAAAATTTCACCGCAAAAGGCGAACCCTTTTTTGCAAAGTTGGATCAATTACAAGATCTCCTCAAAAATGAACCCGCCCTCGCCTTTGTTGGTCAAATTCAGCCTCTCGGAACATCAGGCCTACTGATTAATTTCCCAAGCGCCAGAAGCATGGTTGAGCTTTACTTTGACCCTAACTGCCAAAATACATCAACAACCACTCTAGAGCCCTTATATATGCGCCAAACAGGATTCGTCAAATTGAAGGAAAATCCTGAATGAGTCAACATGACTTAACCCTGTCATTCGAAAAGCTCACAGCTCACCATGCTATTTTACTAGCAGAGCTTCATCCTTTAATTTTTAAATATCAGACATGGGCTCAAAAGGATTTTGAAACTCTCTTTGCCCTCTCAACGATTGAAGGCATTCTTCTGAGGTCACCAGAACAGCCCATCGGCTATCTCATCTGGCAAAATACGCCAAATGAATCTGAAATCATTACTTTTGGGATTATCCCATCGGCTCAAAAGAGAGGCTATGGGCAGATTCTGTATGATCATTATGAAGGCTCCAGATTTCTTGAACACTGCCATAAAATTCTCTTAGAAGTCTCATCCACCAATAAGCAAGCTATTCGCTTTTATGAGAAAAATAGCTTTGTCACAACAAGCATTCGCAAAAATTATTACAATGAATTAGGACGAAAAGTCGATGCCATTCTGATGATGAAGGCGCTGTAAAGCAAACAACACTTGATAAATGATAGGATTTATGATAAATTACCTAATATTAAATTTATAAATTATCGTTTTATTTCATACACACATATAGGTTTTACCATGGCAAGCATCTCACAAACTGTTATTACACCACAAACAGAATTTACATTTCACTTTTACAAAATTCAGTCTTTCTCAAATTCAACAAAGGAATCTCGGTTTCATTTTCAAAAAAGAGTCCAATCAGAAACATTAAGCCTTGATGCCTTCTTAAATCTACTCACCGGAAAAAAGGCATTTCTCTATACGCGAACTGTTATTTATGTAGGAGCTCTCGAACTCGGTCGCATTAATATCGACAGTGAAATGGGTGATTTGAGATATTTTTTGGAAGCCATGTATCATATGGTGCCCGGAAAAATCCTTCCAGAATCATCTCATCTAACTGAAAAAGAATCGAAAAAAGTCGATTTTGCAAAAGCCACTACATTATTAAATACACTCATACCGCTATTTGCTAAGCCTGAATTTGCAAAACACACACAACTTCAAGCTTTGGTTAATTATTTTGTTGGTTATCTTTGTACGTATGGCATTGGCTATTCAAAAGACTTAGAGATTGCCACTAAATTCTATGATAATGCAATAACGTTAGACTATGTAGAAGCCCATACTTTAAAAGCGCTCCTTGAGTTAGAGAAAGAAAACTTCATCCCAAATATTGAGCTTTATGAGAGCAAAGCAAAAATGGACGCCCTCAAAAAGAAGCTCGGACCAAATAGCAATATGGTTATATGGCTTTTTAATAGAAGCACGAGCGCCTCTCTAGGTTTTCACACAGCAAGTAAAAACGGCTCTCTACTGTCTCTTCAAGAACTTGCACATCATTATACTGGCGCGATGGTTGCACAACATTTAGATTATGCAGTCGCAAATTACGCTTTAGCAATTGAAAATGGCGCAACAAACCTAATCCCTCGACACGCCTATTATAAACACTATTACTGTAAGGTAAAAACGACTGACAAAAACACCCTAAAAAAAGAGCTCATCAAATTAATCAATATTCTGGAAAGAGCCGCAAAAGCAGGTACACCTGAGACTTACTTATATTTAGGACACCTTTATAGAGATGGCGCAGGTGTCACTCAAAGCAACCCAAAGGCATTGGACTATTATTATAGAGCCGCAGATCATCATTTCAGTGAGGCATATCCTGCAATTATAAGACTTAAAACAAAATGCAGTACCCCAGCTGATATCAAAGAAGCGATAAGATTATTTGGCAAATGGATGCGCGTTAACCAAAAAGAACTTCAAATTCAGGAAGAAACAAAACTTAAAATTGAATTTAAAACACGGCTAACAAAGACTCTCATGGCCACCTTATACGTATTTACAGAAGAAGACTATTCGACCTCCATACAAGACCTGCAAAAAGCGATACTAAAATATAACATAGAGCCCGGGGTCGAAATCCCAAAAACGCTTGCTGAAGCCAAAACAAAACTTCGAAGACAAGATCACTTATGGGATCGACTTTCTCCTGAAACACAGATCCCAATTTCTAGGCTTTTTGATCAAATTGGCCCCCTTAGAAAGGCACAAATTATGGATTTCTGCCTTCCTCTTTTAGCTGACTTTAAAAGGCATGTCGATTTATTTGAAGATACATCTAGCAAAAGATTATCAGCTGATAGTCTATTCGAATTTCTAAAATCAAAAATACCTGGTTTTGGAACAATGGAAAGAGAAAAACCATTGCTTCTTATTCTATCAAGCCTTTCAGTCTCTGAATTTCTTGCTCTTAGAAGGCTGCTAAATGATCAGGATATTATTGAGGAATATATAGACGCTGTTGCCCTGTACAAGTGGGAAGATAAAAATGCCATAAGGCAAGTTCACCAGAGTCTTATTCTCCGTCAATTAAGATTTGCGAGGGTCACAGAGTTAGACTGTGAAAGCATTCTCCCAGGACAGTCCCAAATTTCGTCAGAACTGCGACTGCTTGCATCAGAAGGTATCCAAAGGATGATGTATCAAGCTGAGAATGATGATAAACAGATTCGAAAAAGCAATAGTTTTATCGAAGTGATTTGGCTTGCGATTGACAGATCCTACCTGAATAAAAACTACCTTGCAAGCAAGAAAATTGGATATTTAACACTAACTGATTATCAAGAAATTCTGATGTATTTCTATACAAACTGCACAAGATTGATACAGAGTACGCCTCATTTAAAAGAAAAATGCCGCATTGAACTTTTAGCTCTGCCTCTCAGTCAGGCTATCGATATTCTAGAGGGCATATGTTCACTGGGTCTCAGCATTACCCCATTCAAAGAGATTTTTTCAACAGCTATAAAACGCAAAGTTGGCGTAAAATTCGAGCGCAATCTGGAACCCAAAATGAACCAACTTCAAAGAATGATGGAAGAATTGCTAAAAGAATTCAATCATGAAAAATTGGAAGCAGATAAAAAGGAAAAAGAAGCAAAAAATCGTGAAGCAGCTCTTGCACAACAACAAAAGTTAGAGCAAGTCAGAGCAAATTTGTGGCAGAAAATACAAGACGAAACAAGTGCAGATATTCAAGCCTCTTCTGAATATTTAGAATCTGCAAAAGACCTTTCTCTAGCGATCAGAATTGAAGCTGAGGAAGTTCTGGCTTTGATGACTGAATTGAATATAACAATTCAAGCAACTAAAGCTTACAGCAATGATTTAAAACAAAAATTGACGGAGCTTAAAAAACGACTCTACACCCTGATCAAAGTTGAAAAAGGCACCGTGAATGAAAATGCCATAACGACCTTCATTAACCCTGTAGCTTCGGTAAACTTCAAAAAGGAAATTCTAGAGAGCCATGCAACTCTTGAAGAAAGCAATAAAGCACGCCAGGAAAAAGTAAAGGTTATTACGACAGAGAAAGCCGAAAAACAGAGACAATATCAAGAAGCGCAAGAGACTGCTGGAAAGATTGAAAGTGCTCAAAAATCAGATAGTTCTTCAAGTGATGACGATAAAGAAACAGCTTTGAGTACACAAAAGTCAATTGCTTCTTTTAAAGAAAAAAGGGCAAAGCAAATCTTTCACGCCCAAGATGATGAATTCGCAGGCAATGCTGTTCGCCTTCTGAATATTCTCAATGACGCTGAGTCCTTTAACGATATTGTAAATCAAGCCACACACGGAGATGATCTGCACGATTTAAAAGCAGAAGATCATAAAATATATGGCACTCGCTATGCATTGAGAGTTAATGATCAATTCAGAATCACTTTCTATTGGTATGAAAATAAAGCTCATCTAGTTTGGTTTGGTGATTATCATACAAAATAATTGCCAAGGGCCGAATTTCAAAGAATTTTGAAAAGTTAGAGTCAGTGACAATTTGACAAGATGATACATAAGTGTTACACTTATAACACAAACCAATATGAGGAGATTGACTATGGTGACCAAAAACCCAAGGATTAACATTACTTTTGATAGGCCTGTTGCATCTTTGCTCTCAAAACTTGCAGAAAGTGAGCATAAATCTTTATCTGGCCTTGTAAGAGAATTAACGCTAGAAGCACTTGAGCTACGTGAAGACTTTCAACTGTCAAAAATAGCAAAAGCTCTAGACAAAAAAAATGCTAAAACTGTGAATCATGATGACGCTTGGAAATGACTTTTGAAATCAGATATTTAGAAGAAGTCGTCGAAGAGCATATTCCTAACTTACCTTCTAGCGCAAAGGCCCTCATCAAAAAGGTAATCGAAGACAGGCTTACCGTTAACCCTATCGCCTTCGGAAAACCGCTCCGATACAGTCTAAAAGGTCATAGACGATTACGTGTAAGCGACTATAGGATTGTCTATCGTATTGACGACAAGATTGTTATCATTATCGCTATAATGCATCGAAAAGATGTTTATGAGGACATTTAAAACAAGCGCTACAAGCGGGGCATCTCTTCAAAACTTGTGAGCAATTCAACCAATTTCGAGAGCTCCTCTGCCTTTGTAAAATGAATTGTAAACTTGCCTTTTCCTGCATGATTTTGTATCTGAACAGGCATTCTGATCTTATGGGAAACTTCATCCGCAAGCCCTTGAAATTCAGCCTTGATTTGCTCTAAGGATGAGTCTGTTTCATCAGAGTCTTTTTGGACATCATCACCGCTTTTAATCATCTTTTTGATGAGCGCCTCAGTTTGGCGAACAGAGAGCTCCTTTGTCACAACTTGTTCTGCAATCGCCTCCATTTGATCGCCAGCGCCTAAAAGTGCACGGGCATGACCAAATGATAATTTCCCATCGCGGACATACTGCTTCACGATGAGAGAAAGATCATTCAATCGCAGAATATTCGCAACATGACTTCTGCTTTTTCCAACAATTTCAGCCAATTCCGCCTGCGTATGACCAAAATCATCCACTAATTTTTGATAGGCTTCTGATTCTTCAATTGCATTCAAATCTTGACGTTGAATATTTTCAATCAAAGCGATTCTGAGTGCTTCCTGATCTGTAATATCGCGTATCAACACAGGAACTTCAGAAAGACCTGCAATCAAACTTGCGCGCCAGCGACGCTCACCAGCGATAATTTCATACTCATTACCTGAAATAGACCGAACCAAAATGGGCTGCAAGACACCATTCTGCCCAATTGATTGAGCCAATTCTTCCAAAGCTTCTTGAGAAAAATCATGACGCGGCTGAAAACGACCCGCTTTTAGAGAGCCAATTGGCAAATTGACCACTTGAATTCCCTTTAGGGTAATAAGCTCAGACTTTTGCGCTGTCTCTGCCAAATAAATGGGCTGATCACTTGGATCAGTTGACGCTCCCCCTTCCTTAACATCTTCTGGCAACTGAGCAGCAACCGCAATGGCTGCCTCACCAAAAAGAGCATCGAGCCCGCGACCTAATCTTTTTGCTGGTTGTTTTTCAATTGATTTTTCTGTTGTCATGCGCTTATTCTCATTTGTTCTGATTTTAATAATTCACTTGCTAAATACATATAGGCTCTAGATCCAGGACAATTCAGATCATAAAGCAAAACAGGCTTTCCGTGCGATGGGGCTTCTGACACTCTTACATTACGCGGAATGACAGTTTTAAACACCTTTTCGCCGAAATGCTCCCGCACATCCTCTTCAACCTGTTCTGATAACTTATTACGACGGTCATACATTGTCAAGACAACACCTAACAAATCAAGCCTTGCATTAAAGGAAGCCTTCACGCGCTGAACTGTCTGCATTAAAAAACTAAGCCCTTCTAATGCATAAAACTCACACTGTAAAGGAACAAGGACACGATCTGATGCTGTTAAAGCATTTAATGTCAAAAAACCCAAGGCAGGAGGGCAATCAATGAGGACATAATCAAAAGGTATCTGCGCTTTCGAGAGGGCATCTTTCAAACGATATTCACGTCTTGTCGCATCAACTAACTCTACCTCTGCTCCGCAAAGCTCTGAATTGGCTGTGACAATGAATAAATTCGGTATTTCTGTTTTCATTGCTGCTTCTTGGATAGTCGCATCGCCAAAAACCACATCATAAGAGCCAATTTTACGCGCTGATTGAGGCAAGCCCAAGCCTGTTGATGCATTTCCCTGAGGATCCAGATCTATCAACAAAACAGTTTTGCCACAAGCAGCCAAAGCTGTTGCTAGATTAACTGTTGTTGTTGTCTTCCCAACACCGCCTTTTTGATTTGCTATCGATATAATCATCTATCCCCCTTGGCCTTATCATTATTGTTCGTCCAGAAGTCATACTTAACAACTATTATTTTAGCTTAACAAGATTATCAAGATATAAAATAGATCCATCTGAACTGACCTTTGATGGATAAAGTCTATCATTGAATTGCCAATTTTTCCTAGCGTCTTTTATCTCATCTTGAATTTTTTTCCCTTTTAAGAAATAACAGGCTCCTCCAGCTTTCAAAACTGGAGCCGACCAAGAAAGCAACAGAGATAGATCAGCACAGGCCCTACTCACCACGATATCCGCCGATGATCGCGGTAAATCTTCAATACGACAATGATGAATCGTCACAGACAGACCCAATGCTCGCTTCACAGCAGCCAGAAAATGAGACTTGCGCTCATCACTTTCAACCAAATGGATATTTGTAAAACCTGCGCAGGCCAAAACCAAGCCAGGAAACCCTGCCCCAGATCCAAAATCATAGATAAAGGCATCTTTGTTCTTGATAAAAGAAATCAATTGCAATGAATCATAGAAATGGCGCCCCCAAATGTCATCTAATGTCGCATTTGAAATCAGATTAATCTGCCTTTGCCATTTGACCAACAGATCAGCATAGTCTCTTAATCGATCCAATGTTTCACGTGGAACATCTTCCTCCCTCACCATATTTTCAATTTTTTCAATGACTTGTCTATAGGTCATGATGCAATAGGGAGCGACTGAGGTAACTGGTGAAGAGATCCCTTCTTAATATACTTCAAAAGAGCCATCACCGCTGCTGGTGTGATCCCAGGAATCCTAGATGCTGCTGCAATTGTTTCTGGTCTTACCGCCATAAACTTAGCCTTCACTTCATTTGATAAAGATCCAACCTGTGCATAATCTAAATCTGCAGGGATCTTGAGAGCCTCATCTGAACGATAAGACTGAATATCAGACTCTTGGCGATCTAAATAGCTCCGATATTTCGCATCAATTTCGATTTGCTCTAAAATTTGAGAATCATACTTCTTGAATTCTGGCCAAGTCCCTAAACAGAAATCCATTGTCACATCAGGATAAGCAAGGAGCTCCAGAGCATTTCTCTTCACACCATCAAGTTTCATCTTAACACCCAATGCTTGAGCCTGATTCGGCGTCAAATGAACGGCCGAAAAATCATTTGTTGCTCGGCTCAAAAGCGATGACTTAGCCTGAAATGCACACGCTCTTTCTGAATGAACACAACCAATCTCAATCCCTTTTTGTGTGAGGCGCGTATCAGCATTATCAGCGCGCAACGTCAGCCTATACTCAGCACGTGATGTAAACATGCGGTATGGCTCAGTTGTTCCCTTTGTGATCAAATCATCAATCATCACGCCAATGTAAGCCTCTGATCGGCTCAAGGTAAATTCTTTTGATGAACCAGATGCCTTCAATGAGGCATTAATACCTGCGATAAGCCCTTGGGCTGCGGCCTCTTCATAACCTGTGGTTCCATTAATTTGCCCTGCTAAGAACAGGCCTGGGACCTTATGAAGCTCCAAAGTTGCTTTCAACTCACGCGGATCAACATAATCATATTCAATGGCATAACCTGGCCTTATCATCTCTGCATTTTCGAGCCCTGGGATATTTTTGAGTATCTCTAATTGAATTTCTTTTGGCAATGATGTTGAGATCCCATTTGGATAGACTGTTGAATCATCCAAACCTTCTGGCTCCAAAAAGATCTGATGACGCTCTTTATCTGCAAATCGCATGATTTTATCTTCGATAGAAGGACAATAACGTGGCCCAATACTCTTAATCTGACCAGAATACATTGGAGACTGCAAAATATTCTCTTGAATCAAAGCATGAACTTCAGGGCTTGTATAGGTCAAGTAACAAGGAATTTGAGGCGTTGTTATTTCCTTTGTCAAATATGAAAAAGGCACTGGGGGATCATCCCCATGCTGCTCTTCTAGAATTGACCAATTGATTGTCTTGCCTTCGAGTCTTGGCGGGGTCCCTGTTTTTAAACGACCCATATTGAGCTTTAAAGAATAAAGAAAGTCAGCCAATTCAATAGATGGATTTTCATCGATCCGTCCAGCCGGGAAAATATCTGTCCCCATATGAATGAGGCCTTTTAAAAAAGTTCCTGTTGTAATAACAACTGCACCAGCCTTAAACTCTGCGCCATCCTCAGTCACAACACCCTGAACAGCACCAGCATCAGAAACAAGCAATTTTCCTGCAGGCTTTGCAATAATCTCTAAATTTGAATAATCCGCTAAAAGATTCTGAATTGCTTCCTTATACAATTTACGATCCGCCTGCGCCCGTGGACCTTGCACTGCAGGGCCTTTACTCTTATTCAAAATCCGAAATTGAATACCACCACGATCAATTGCTTTTGCCATAATCCCATCAAGCGCATCAATCTCACGAACCAAATGACCTTTGCCAAGCCCTCCGATGGCAGGATTACATGACATCTCTCCAATTGTCTCATATTTATGTGTAATCAAAGCAACATGCCCACCCATGCGTGCGGCTGCAGCTGCAGCTTCTGAACCCGCGTGACCGCCACCAATAATAATCACATCATAATGAGTTCTGCTTGATGATTTGAATGGAGTTGAGTCTAAAGACATGAGATGTTCCGTGATTAAATGCTTATAAAGTTCAGTCATTCTATAATATTAAAGACTAAAATTCAATCTCTTTTCATTTTCAAAAAATTTGTTTCACGTGAAACACTTTTTATGTCTTCTTTGACTTTTTTGCTAAATGACTCCAGTGCGCATAAAAAGATTTCCCTATCGAAAGAGCAAAGAAAATGACAGCTGCGGCAAAGACAATTGATGGGCCTGTGGGTGTATTAAAATAATAAGAAGCTCCTATGCCAGAAATATTTGCAAAAATTGCGACAATCGAGGCGCCAATTGCCATTCTTTCAGGCGTTGAAGAGAAAGAATGAGCTGTTGCTGCGGGAATAATAAAGAGAGCTGTGATGAGCAAAACACCTACAATTTTAACAGCAAAAGCAATGATGAGAACCAACGCAAGCAGGAGGAAAAATTTGTATTTTTTTACAGGTATATTCTCAGACAATGCAATGTCTTCAGAGAGCGACATCGCGATTAATTTTGTCCAACTGAAATAGAGAATGAGATAAGTGATTGCAGCACCTGCATAGATAAAAATGAGATCTTGCATTGTTAATGATAAAATATCACCAAGCAAAAAAGTCATTAAATTCAATTTTTGAGACGGCAAAAGAGAGAGTAAAATTAAACCTGATGATAAGCACGTATGTGAGGCAATTCCCAGATAAGTATCGGTTGCTAGCATCTTAAATTTATCAGCCCATAGTAAGAAAAGAGCAATTGCAAAAGAAACTGACAAGATCGTCAAAAAGGGATCGATTTTCATATAAATTCCAAGGCCTACACCCAAAAGTGCACTATGAGAAATCGCATCACCAAAAAAGGCCATTTTTCGCCAAATAACAAAACAACCTAACGGCCCTGCAATTAAAGAAAGGCCTATACCTCCAAGTAATGCATATAATAAAAAATGATCTATCATTTTTTCTCTCTTTTCTCATGTGACGATGGACAATCATGATGGTGATCATGATGGTGATGATAAGGTCTCAAATACTCAGATTCTTCTTTGAACAAAGCCAAATATTCTGGATTGTTTGACACTTCTTCAGGATGGCCTGCACAACAAATATGATGATTCAAACAAATAACATGATCTGTTTTAGCCATCACAAAATTTAAATCATGAGAGACAAGAAGAATACTCAACTGAAGCTCATCTCTTAATTTGCCAAGCAAATTGTAAATATCTCTCTGACCAATAACATCAACGCCTTGAACAGGCTCATCAAGAATCAAAAGGGTTGGATTTGACAGAAGAGCCCTTGCAATGAGCACGCGTTGAAATTCTCCCCCTGAGAGAGATTGAAGCGATTTTTTGAGCGTATGAAAAGCACCAACTTTTTGAAGCGCCTCTTGAACCTCTGCTTTACTCGACGCATGCCATAATTTTAAAAACCGATTTACTGTAATCGGAATGGCAGGCGATACAGAAATTTTCTGAGGAACATAACCAATTTTCACTCCCTCCGATAAAGTAATCTTGCCTTTGTAAACTTCATAAAACCCAAGAATAGTTTTCAGAAGACTCGTCTTACCTGCACCATTCGGACCAATGAGCGTCACGATTTCACCCTTCTTCACATCAAAAGAAATATGGTCAAGAATAAGGGTGTCATGAAACTTAAGAGTGAGTTTCTTAACAGAAAGGAGTCGGTCGCCTCGCTCATATTTGATTGCTTTGCTCACTTTTTACACAGCCTTTACCAATTTGATTTAATCTTTGAGTAGAATAGCATTTGATGCTAGATTAGCAAAATAGTTTCATCTCTCTTCATCACTTTTGTCTCGGAGCCCAAATAAATGCGTCTTTTCATGGCATCTCTTTTTCTGACAGCTTCACTCCTTGCTCCATGTGCGCATGCGCGTGAAAAAATCAAAGTTGTGTCATCTATTAAGCCCCTTTCAGGACTCACCAGGGCAATTGGCGGGGAATATGTCACAGTAGAAACCATCCTCAGCACAAATAATTCTGAACATGTCTATCAATTAAAACCACAAGATATGGCCAATATTGAATCTGCTGATCTTATTTTTTGGGTTGGACCAGCACTTGAGACATATCTTAAAAAGCCACTTAAAAACAGCAAATCAAAAAATATCTTTAGCCTGATAAATATCCCGAATCTTATCACATATAAAACACGTCAAGGCCTTGAGTGGCCTGATTCACATGATCATAAGCACGAACACGATGCTTTAGACGCCCATATTTGGCTTGATCCTAATAACGCTCTTACAATCATCACTTTTATAACCAAAAAATTATCAGAGATAGATCCTACACATGCCAAAAATTACGAACACAATGCGCATGAACTATCGGATAAAATTATTGCGTTTGATAAAAAGACCATCAGTGAACTCTCACGGGGCCAAAACAAAAACTTTCTCGTCTTTCATGATGGTTATCAATATTTTGAAAGACATTACCATCTGAAAGCTGCAGGAGCTATCTCACTGGGTCATGATCAGGGCCTTACTCCGAAAAACATCGAAAAAATTTTAACGATGGTGAACAAAAATCAGGTAAGCTGCTTATTTATAGAACCAGGTCAAGAAGCACCTATTATCGAAAAAATTGCACGCGAAAAACATATCTATCTTGGTCAGCTCGATCCAATGGGAAGCCTTTTACCAGATGATCAAAATCATTATCTAAACATGCTTGAAAAGATGAAAGATAGCTTTAGGGCTTGTTTCACTTACAAACCTGAAGGAGACACACAATGATAAAATGCGCAATCTCAGGCATTACAGGACGCATGGGACGAGAAATCACAAAGCATTTGCAAGATGACAAAGACATTGAAATTTTAGCTGGTGTTGCTCGTAGCGTTCCCCTTGATATGATCGAAGAAATCCCGATTGTGCAAACATTTAAAGCGCTCCCCACAAATTTAGATCTTATGATTGACTTTAGCTCTCCTGTCCATTTAGATGATCTTCTAAACCATGCAATTGAACATAAGCTTTCTCTTGTCATTGGCACAACTGGCTATACAGATGCACAGATAAAACAGATTGAAAAAGCAGGGCAAAGCATCAACATTTTTTATTCGGCCAATATGTCGATCGGTATTGCTCTTTTAAAGTCAATTGTTCAAAAGACAGCAAAGGCTCTTGATGAAGACTTTGACATTGAAATTCTTGAAACACATCATAGACTCAAAGTTGATGCACCATCTGGAACAGCTCTGTCTTTGGGTGAGTCCGCCGCAAAAGGCAGAGGCAAAAAGCTCTCTGACTTGCAAATCTATCCACATCCAAACAGAACCTTACGCGAATCTGGCTCGATTGGGTTTGCTGTTCAAAGAGGAGGCAAGATCGCAGGTGAACATCAAGTCCGCTTTATTGGAGATGAAGAAGAACTCAGCTTTTCTCATCGTGCACTTGATCGCTCAGTCTTCGCAAAGGGCGCCATTAAAGTTGCAAAATGGCTAAAGGGTCAATCAAAAGGTTTCTACACAATGGAAAATTTATTTTCGCCTCAGTGAAAATCAAAATCATTCTTTAAGAAAAAAATGCTATAATACGTCTTATGAGTATTTTGCCAAGATTAGAAATGAAACAAAGCCAATCTTTGATCTTAACGACAAAGATGCAATTGGCATTGAAATTATTACAATTATCAAATATAGAGCTCGAGGCCTATATCCTTGAAGAGCTCGATCAAAATCCCATCTTAGAAAAAGAAGATACAATCACAGAGCTTGATAATGAAGGTGCAACTGATCATGAATCTTCAGAAACCCCTGAAGCTGCTCTTGATGAAAATGCCTCAGGAGATGGGCAATTAGACCTATCAGAACAAGTTCCTCTCGATACAGATTATGACAATCAATGGCAAGATGATCAAAACAGCTCTTTCGGATCAAGTCACACTTCATCAAACCACGGAAGCTCAGGAGAGCATGAAAATTACATTGACCAGATCCCTCAAAAAGAGAAATCTCTTCAAGAACACCTCCAAGAACAAGTAAACATTGATATTCTTGAGCCAAAAGATAGATTTATTGCCTCAAGGCTGATCGATCACATGACAGAAAGTGGATACATTCTTGAGCCCCTTCAAAATATTGCTGATTCTCTACATTGCCCTCTAGAATGGGTTGAGGCCGTTTTGCTCAAAATGCAACAGTTTGACCCGATTGGTATCATGGCAAGAAATCTCCAAGAATGTCTCTCTTTGCAACTAAGAGACAAAGATCTTTACACAGAAAAGTATCAACTTTTGCTCGATCATTTAGATCTTTTTGCTGATCATAAATTTGATCTTCTCATGGAAAAATGTAGCGTCACACGTGATGAACTCAAAAGCATGATTTTAGAGATCCAAAAATTGAATCCAAAACCAGGACATCAATATAGCTCTGAGATGATCGAAGTCATGATTCCTGATGTTTATGTTCGCCGTCATTCTGATGGAACCTATTTTATTGAGCTCAATAATGAAACACTCCCTCGCTTGCTTATCAATGATAAATATCTCTCAAAAGTTCAATCACAAGCGAAATCATCAAAAGAGAAAGAATATCTCATTCAAAAACTCAATACTGCTCACTGGTTGATGAGTGCTCTGCAACAACGAGCAACCTCTATTCTAAAAGTTGCAACAGAAATTGTGAAGACACAAAGAGACTTTTTAGATAAAGGCATCGAGCATCTAAAACCAATGACAATGTACGATGTTGCAACAACGCTTGAGGTTAATGAATCAACTGTCAGCCGTATTACGATGAACAAATTTATCTCAACCCCTAAAGGGCTTTTTGCTTTAAAAGACTTCTTCACAAGGTCTGTGACAAATACTGAGGCAGATTCAGATGAAAGCCATTCAACGGAAACTGTCAAATACCTGGTAAAGAAATTTATCGAAGCTGAAAAACCAGATAACATCCTTCAAGATGATCAAATTGTCGAACTTCTAAAGGAGCGCGGCATGGTTGTTGCCAGGCGTACGATTGCCAAATATCGAAAGATACTGAATATTCCCTCATCGCTTGAAAGAAAGAAATTCAAAAACGCTGAGATTCTTTAAAAGGCATTGAGAAAATAAAAAGAATAAAAAAGAATTCATGGAAACATTTATGAACAGGTCGGAATTATATAGAAAATTTTTCTTAATGATGGTAAAACAAAGTCTGCATTCATATTTTGTGATAGAATAAAAGAAAAGAAAACAAGATATCATTTTAAAGAGGAGGAAACCGTTATGCAAATTGTCGTTAAAGGAAAACAGATTGATGTTGGGGACTCACTGCGCGAACATGTCGAACAAAATGTGAGTGACGTTGTCCGTAAATATTTTCACCAACCGATCGAAGGAACTGTTATTTTCTCAAAAGATGCCTCTTTTTTCAAAACTGAGATTATCATCCATGCGAGTTCTAAAATTTCTCTCCAAAGTTCTGCTGAAGCTGCAGACATTTATCCGTCATTTGACTTAGCTCTTGAGAAAATTACAGCTCGCTTGCGTCGCTATAAAAACAAATTACGCGATAACCATCACAAAACACACAAAGAAGAAGCTATTTCAAATCAATATGTGATTGATACAAACAGTCAAACAGACACAATGATTGCAGACAGTGACGCTGAATCAATGATTATTGCTGAGATGGAGCATCGCATTGAAACAATGACAGTCAGTGAAGCTGTTATGCGCATGGATCTAGGTAAACACGTTGCTTACATGTTCAGAAATGCCGCTCACGGTGACCTGAACATGGTCTACCGTCGTCTTGATGGTAATGTTGGCTGGGTTGATCCTAAAGGGAATGAACAAGTTATGGCAGGAGCCAAATCATAATAACAAAAGAGCCTAAAATGAGCCTTTTAGAAAATGGACATATTTTCTTTCTGCCTCGCATCGAGACAAAGAAAGCTCTCTTAACTGAGATTTCGAAAAGAATAGCGAAATCTTTGAGCCTTGAGGGATCAGCAATCCTCGATCGTTTGGAGAAAAGAGAAAACCTTGAATCAACAGCAATTGGCCTTGGGGTTGCTGTTCCACACCTAAAAACCAATGGGCTCAACGAGACCATAGGTTTCCTTTTCAGGCTTCAAGTACCCATTCATTTTGGCGCTCATGATGATATCCCCGTTGATCTTCTCTTTGTTTTATTATCACCTGAAGATCTTGGAGCGAGTTATTTGAAAACACTTGCGCATGTTTCTCGGCTACTTAAAGACGAGCAAATAGGGGCAAAGCTAAGAGGATGTGAAACCCCTGAGGCAATTTATTCATTTTTTGATGAGCTTGAACGCGAGTCCAATGATTTTAAAAGAGCCGGATAGCAAAAAGACCCGTAACAACGGGCCTTTTTCTCAATATACACCCGCTATTTTTTAAGCTTTTTTGTACTATTCAACGTTCCTTCAGGTGCAAACAGAATGAAAAGCGAAAAGATGATAACAGTTAAGTACCAAATTCCACCCCATATAAAATACGGAACAAGAGGTGCAATATCTTTTGTTTCTTGTAATGCTGCAAAATCAACTGTCATTACTAGATGCAAGAAAAATCCTCCTAAAACACCGAAAAAGTACAGCATATAGAGACAAAAATACAGGATTGGCCTTGAGAATCCAATATTGTGCATTCTCTTAATCATCAGAACTGCAGTTGCATAAAAAGAAGCAATCCAATAAATGACTAAGAGTATCATGACAAAGACCCCAATGATGGCGAGCAAAAAGGTCGAACCAAAAAACATCATGAGCATCTGAAAAGGTAATGTGATCAGATGCAATAAAAACCCAAAGAAAATACTTGTAAAAAGCAGATAACCAAAATAGGGCAATCTTCTCAGTTCGCCTGTTTTAGCCTCACAGAACAAGACACGAAATGGCCTCTTCTCTAAAAAAGCCCCAGGAATACCCCAAAGCAAAAAGACGGCATAGGTAATAAGTTGGTATGGAGTCATCGACATTAATTGATTATTAGCCTGGCTCACTGGATCCAATGGCACGACAAATAAAGCAAGCGTCATGAGTGCAAAAAATGATAAGACTAGTAAAATTGGGGATTCCAACCCAATATGTCGCACGCGCTGAACGGAAAGTGAGAAAGCAACATATATCGACAAAGCAAATAAAAGCCCGAACAGAACCATGAGGGAGCCCCCCTCAGGAAGATACGTTATAAAAATAGTCCCACTGACCAGCATCACAAGAAAACCAACCAGAGAATACAGCAGATAGGGGATACGTTCTAACTCTCCCGATCTGAAATCGAATAATGTTTTGAGTACAGACATGTCTCTCTCCTACAATATAAAATCCCATGAGTCAATCACGGCTCATGGGATCATTATATCACGGAAAAACAATATCCGGCAGAAATATACAATTTTATGTATTTTTTGTGATCAAATCTGTCTCAGCTTTCTTTGCTTCTTCTGTATTAAAAGTCAGCAACCATCCTTCAGGTATACAACACAAAGCAATAAAGGCAACAGGAAGAGGCAAAAGCATCCCTAAAATAAGACAAATGACGCTCCACAAATAAGGACGATCACTTCCCATATTTCTCAACCTTTTAACACCTAAAACAAAAGCTACATACAGGGACAGACCTACAAAAGCGAGAAGAAGAGGAATAAAGAAAACTAAAAACCATCCCATACCCATATTTTCTTGATAGATCACAAAAGGAACAACTAAAATCGTCCCACATACTATAAGGAAGAGAGTAAACAATAGTGAATAGCCCAAATATGGCAATCTTCTTATACTGCCTGTCTTGAGACCTGAAAAAATTACATTAAACATTTTGAACACCTTTTTTATTTTAAATTATATAACGATGAATTAGAAACTTCATGAAGGATAAATATATACAATAAGGATATACTTATCAATGCAATTTCGTTTATAAAGTACCTAGCCATATGCAAGCCAGAAAGATGAGGGAGGGTGGCAATCCCCCTCCTGGTTTACTTTAAGCAACTAAAGCGCTATTTGCTGCTTTTGATTCCCAATATATCCCTCTGGTGCAAGGAATAAAAACAATTGAACAAACACATAAAACAATGTGTAAAGCACATTTAATACAGTACCTAGAATAACAGGGCCCGTGACATCTACATACTCAATTAATGTTACCATAAGGACGGCCATAATGATCAGGGCAAAAAAGTATAGAATTGGCCTTTTAAATCCGATATTTCTCATTCTCTTGATGGTCACAACAATTGAAGCATATAAAACAAGCGCAGACACAATAACGTACGCACCTCCACCAATTATAAGCATAGACACGCTTAAATTCAGGTAGGCTAAAATAGCAATTCCACCAAAAAGAAAAAGGCATCCCAACACAATTGCAATCACAAAAAGAAAAGCATTATACCCCAAATAAGCCAATCGCCCCATACTTCCAGTCTTCAATCCACAAAACATCGTTTTCAATAAGTTCATTTTCATTTCCTATTTTATTTTGATCCATATAAAGATCTTTCTTTATATTTGAAACAGAAAATAAACAAATCAGAAAATATTGTCAATATTATTTTAACTTTTAAACCAAACGCTTGACGGATATGTCCCATCAACCTGAGGGAAATTCTCTAAAAATACTGGTGGCAACAAGGCTTTCTTCTGAGTCAATACATAATGACTTGCCCATAAAAATGTAAATCGAGAGTTAAACAAAAGTGGAACGATGGCCTGCTGCTCATTGTACCCGCGCCAAGTCCATTCGGTTGGATAGGCGTTTGGGAGAAAAATATCATGAAAATGAATATAAACACCCTTTGCAAGCAAAGGCAATATCTCACTGAGAATCACATCAACATCACTACCAGGCAAACAAAGATGAGACGAATCAATCAGCAGAAAATCTCCCTCACTCAGGGTTTCAAAGAGCTTCAAATCCTGATTTTGTAAAATGTCCTGGTGAAAAGATACAGAAACCTTCTTGTTTTGAGATTGTAAAATCTCCTTGCGCGGCACAGGATCGATCAGATCAACCTGACAGGCTTGGTTATTTTTGTCGAGCGCTGATAAAACAAAACGCGTTGAATGCCCAGAGCCCACCTCAATCACTCTCTTCGGCTTCACATCTCTTAAAAGCGCGTACAACATGCTTGCATCAAGGGCAGGGAACCAAGACTGTTCAAATGAAACCCTATAAGGATTAAGCTTCTTGAGCTCCACCAATTCTGGAAGATAGGCCTCCAACAAAGCAGCCTGTTTTTTTAAAACAGACCCCTGAGAATCGAAGAAAGACTCAACTTGACTATATTTCGTTTTTAAAGGGATTTGAGCCGCGTATCGATAAGGAATGAAGTAACCTCTATGACGACCCAAGCAAAGTGTCTGCAGCCCCATAAAAAGACGCCTCACTCTTAAGGCAAGTGATAGTTGCATGATAACCTTCTGGATTCACAAATCTTAAATTTTACGCAAGCGTCTTAAAAAGTTTAAATTATCCCAACCAGGCTGACGATCTTCAAGAATAATCTGCTCACCCTTTTTGGTGCCAACGTTAATCTGTATAAAGCGCGGCAAGATTTGGTCATTAAAATCAGTTAAGATTTCACGTGTTAAAACCTCAGGCGTTGTCTCTTTAGAATTCAAAAAGCGGCAATAATCTTCAAACGTCTTTTGTGTGACCACATCCTTATCTGGAACATATCGAATCAGAATAATCTTATCTGCATATTGATGATTATAATTAAGTTCTATCAAGTAATCCAGGTGCGGTAATGGATTTTTATCCTTCCCAAAGGCAATCTTTCCGTCTTGGTTCGTCTCATTAGGCAACGTCATGTTCTATCTCCCATTGATTAAATTGTTGTAATAAGTGATTTGCTAGTGTCTTTATATCCTGAGCTGCCATACAGTCTGGATGACGTCTCAAAAGAGGGGATTGATGGCGAATGGCATCAGAAACATGAGGATCATCTCGAATAATGCCTGAAAGCTCTGGTGTAAAATGCAAAAAATTCTGGCATGATTTTTGAATCACACCATATGTTCTCTCGCCATCTTTCAATGATTTCGCGCGGTTAATAACAATGTTGATTTTGGCATCTGGATGACTCGTATGCGTTAACTTCACGAAAGCATAGGCATCGGTTAAGGCTGTTGGCTCTTCTGTTGTTAGAACCAAAATCGCATCCGCTGCTGTTGATAATTGCCTGACTGGCCTATCAACCCCTGCCCCTAAATCAATCAAAAGAAAATCATAACTACGACTAATAGAAAACAGATCCTCTTTCAGTTCTGCTAACTTTTGAGCTGATAATGTTGCAAGGCTTCCTGATCCAGAATGACCTGCGAGAATATCAAAACCGCCGTCTTTATAATGCGTAATAGCATGAACAAGTGATGTCTTCCCAGAAATAACATTGCTCAAATCCTTTTCAGGCATCAAACCAAGTTGAATGTCAACATTTGCAAGGCCTAAATCACCATCAAAAAGCAATATTTTATATCCCAATTGACTGAGAGCTTGAGCAAGCGAAACTGAGAACAATGTTTTTCCAACGCCTCCTTTCCCACTCGCAATTGCAATAGATTGGATCGGTAAGTTTGTATGTCTATTCGATCTTGTATGATTTGGCATTTCTTTTACTCTATCTTGTTGACTGATTATAGGCCTGGGCATTGATCGTTTTTTTCGAACCCCCTGAAATCCTTGTCTAAGTTCAGCTTCTAAATCAGAAAACAATAATCTGGTCATCATCAGAGGATTGAATGCATCTAAATCAGCCGTGACATCTTGTTTATCTGAAAAATTTGTGAGTTGAATCGTCTCCTGAAAAGCTGCAGAAATAAGACTTCCATACCGGCGCGTTAAATCTAACTTTGTCATCAACATTTTCGAGGCACCAATATCAAGATAGGAGGCTGTAATTTCTTGCGCTTCATACGGATCTATACCCGATGGCAGTACAAAAACAGGATCAAGATCTATCTCAGAAATCACGGACTGATAGATCCCCATATCCTTTTCCTGAAAAGGGTTAATTCCTGGTGAATCAATCAAAATCAAATCTGTATGGTTATAAACATCAATTGCCGCCTCTAAACAATCCAAATCTTCTAATGACAAAAGCTCTATGTTCAAAAGCTTTGTAATATTTGCAAGTTGCTCCGTAGCCCCTGCCCTCAAAGTATCAAGCGTAATAATACTAACTGATTTTCCCATCATTGAAGCTTTTGTTGCAAGCTTAGAGATGGTGAATGTTTTCCCCACCCCCGGCTGCCCTAAAAAGAAAAGGGGGCGATTCTTAACCTCTGGAGATAAAGCGATCGGAGAAAAAGTAAATCTGTTTTCAAATGCGCTACTAATAGCAAGACCGGGGTCTTTAGAGGGGAAATCTGCAATCTTATCCATAAAGTAATCAGTGATTGGCAGAGGAACACCATGAAAGAAAAAAGCCTCTTCTATCAAGTCAAGTGAATCTCTTTGATCAAAAGAAATCCCTTTCTCTAAACGTCTTTCTGTGTCGTCTCTTTCATCAATAGCAGCTGTGATACGGATTCGTCCATCAGACTCTTCGCGGGTTGAAATAATAATGGCCTCATCACCAAGGCTATCACGAACCGATGCCAGAACCTCTTTCATATGATTTCCAAGAAAAGACTTTAATCGCATTTACTCTGCTTTCCTATATTTGATCAACTGTTTTAATTTTGACCTTAGCGTGAATTTCATTTTGAGACATCACAATGGTTGAAGATCGAAACCGCTCAATAAGAGAGCGCACATAAGGACGCACTGTTGGTGTTGTTAGCAGAACCGCTTGATTCCCCAATCCCAACTGCTTATTAAATTTATCCTTAACTATCTTAATAAATTCTTGCAATTTAGACGGTGGCAAGGCTAATTGCTTTTCATCACCATCGCCAATAAGAGACTCATTGAAGATTTCTTCCCATTCAGGAGACATGGTTATTAAAGGAATAAACCCATCTGAATTTGTATAAGAATCTGAGATTTGCCGTGCTAATTTTGCTCTCACATGCTCTGTCATTAAACTGATGTTTCGTGTAAAGGCAACGGCTTCTGCAACACCTTCTAAAATTGAAGGTAAATCACGAATGCTAACACGCTCTGCAAGTAAATTTTGTAGAACACGTTGAAGATTGCCAATTGTGACCTGGCTTGGAATTAAATCGGCAATTAGTTTTTCGTATTCTTTTCCTAGCTCATCAACAAGATTTTGAGTTGCAGCATAGTTCAAAAGCTCAGGCATATTATCTTTAATCATTTCAGTTAAATGTGTTGAAATCACAGTTTGAGGATCAACAACCGTATAACCTTTAAATTGAGCCTCTTCTTTTAGTTTTGGATCAATCCAAGCTGCAACCAAATTAAAAGTTGGTTCTTTTGTTTGCTCACCCGGAAGATCAACCTTAGCACCAGATGGATCCATTGCAAGCAAGGCACTCGCCCTCACCTCACCTTTACCTGCTAATATTTCCTTGATATAAATTGCATACTCATTCGAATTCAAGTGTAAGTTATCTTGAATGCGAACAGATGGAATAATAAACCCAACATCTGAAGCAACTTGTCTGCGAATGCCTTTGATTTGATTCGTAAGCTTTTTGCCTTCTTCATTATTAATCAAACTCAATAGACCGTAACCAAGCTCTAATCGGATCTGATCAATTGCTAAGGCCTTAGAAACCGATTGCTCATCGGTTTCTTCTTTTTTCATATGCTCAATTTGCTTTGTTTCTTGAGCCTTTGATTTTACATCTTCTTGTTTCTTTTGAAGTTGAAAAGCGACAATCGCAGCAATACATGAAAGAACCAAGAAAGGAAACATAGGCATGCCAGGCAGCAAAGAGACAGCGCCCATCAAAATAGCACTGAGACCCATCGCACTTGGATAATAACTCAATTGACCGAACAAAGCCTTATCAGTTGACCCAACAGTTCCTGATTTTGACACAAGCATACCAGCTGCAATTGAGACAATCAGCGCTGGAATTTGTGTCACCAGCCCATCACCAATTGTCAACAAAGTATAGCTATGAGCAGCATCGAGAAGTGTGATTCCTTTTTGGGTGGTCCCGATAATAATACCACCAACAATATTGATAAATGTAATCATCAAACCAGCAATTGCATCACCCCGCACAAATTTAGCCGCACCATCCATTGATCCAAAGAAAGTACTCTCACTTTCCAAATCTTTTCGCTTTTGTCTCGCTTCATCTTCACTCAAAAGCCCTGAGGATAGATCAGCATCGATTGCCATTTGTTTTCCAGGCATCGCATCTAAGCTAAATCTTGCAGCAACTTCAGCAATCCTGCCCGACCCTTTTGTGATTACAACAAAGTTCACCAAAGTCAAAATCCCAAAAACAATAATCCCGATGATATAATTGTTCCCTGTCATATAGCTACCAAAAGCTTCAATCACCTTTCCTGCAGCCTCACCTCCATTATGGCCATTCGCAAGAATCAACCGTGTTGAAGCTAAGTTCAAAGAAAGCCGTAAAAGGGTTGTGATCAATAAAACTGTTGGGAATGAGCTGAATTCTAAAGGCTTTGAAATAAACAAAACAGTCATCAGAATCAAAACAGATAGGGTGATCGATAAAGCCAAAGACAAATCCAGAAGCCAGGTCGGCAGCGGCATAATCAAGACAACTAAAATACAAACCAAACCAAGAGCCAGCGAAATATCTCCGCGACGCAAATAGGATGTCATCTGATCAAATGATCCATTTGGTTGCCCTGTGATTGTATTTACTTTACCCTGCGACATTTAAAAGTCCTTTGCACCCTAGAGAGAGGCGTTATATTGCTTCAACTTATTACGCAATGTTCTGATTGAAATCCCTAAAATTGTTGCTGCGTGGGTTCTATTTCCCAAACAATGCTTCACTGTGTTAATGATCAGTTTCTTTTCAACATCCGCAACCGTTTTGCCAACAAGACTAATTTCCTCACCATCTAGTTCAATTGTCTTTGCAGGAATTCTGATTTCACTTGACTCATTCACGGTCTCTTGTTTATCTGAAAACGAGGAGGTTAACATAATCGCATCTTTTTCAATTCTTGATCCTGTTGATAAAAGAACAGCACGATGAATTGAGTTTTCAAGCTCACGGATATTTCCAGGCCAGGCATGAGCCTTTAAAATACCTAAGGCATCCGATGACATGGTTTTTGTCTCATAACCATTGGCCTTTGAGTAACGTTCAATAAAATAGTCCGTTAAAGCTTCAATATCCTTCTGGCGATTCCGAAGCGGTGGTATTTTCAAACTCACGACATTCAGTCTGAAAAAGAGATCTTCTCTAAACTGCCCTTTTCGGACTTCTTCTTCTAGATTTCGATTGGACGTCGCAAGGATTCGGATATTGACCTTAACTGGTTTTGAGCCGCCAACGCGATCAATCTCTTTTTCCTGAATTGCTCTTAAAAGTTTTGCCTGCAAACTTGGGTGCATTTCAGAAATCTCATCCAATAATAAGGTTCCGCCGTTTGCTTCTTCAAATTTACCAATCCTTTTTGCAATCGCGCCTGTGAATGCTCCTTTTTCATGACCAAATAATTCTGACTCTAAAAGATTATCTGGAATAGCAGCACAATTGATGGATACGAAAGGTTTATCGGCTCTTTTGCTCTTCTCATGGATATATTTTGCCATGATCTCTTTCCCTGTACCAGATTCACCTGTAATGAGAATAGATGCATCACTCGGAGCTATTTGCTCAGCCATTTTCAGAACATTTAAAAAATTCTGATCACGTGAAATAATCTGGTAAGACTCTTCTGAAACAGCCTCTAGAATAGCAGCAATCAAATCTGCATCCGGCGGTAAAGGAATATATTCTTTTGCCCCTGCTTTAATAGCAGAAACAGCTGCACTTGCATCTGTTCCAACGCCACAAGCAACAACAGGAATATTAAATCTTTCACTTTTTAATGACTGTATGATCTCAGAAATATCACACTTAACATCAATCATCAAAAGATCGCAACTTCGTCCATTACGCAAAGCGTCTAAGGCTTGATCACCTGTTTCTGCATGAGTAATATGAGCCCCTTTATCACGTGCAATTTTGGCAGCTGCCGTTATATATCCCTCGAGTTTTCCAATAATAAAAAGCTTCATGATTCTTTTCCCTAGTCGAAATATTTAATCCGTTTTGCTGTTGGCAGAATTGTATTGAGCAACATTTCCAAACGTCTTGGATTATCCTGTTTTGCAATTGAAATTGTTCCAATCATTCTGAGTTTCATGATTAAAACTTCTTCTTCAGAATTGCGTTCTAACTTATTCGCAAGAGGATTTAAAAACATACTCCCCAAAATCGCGCCATAAAAGGTTGTAATCAACGCCAAAGACATTGAAGGACCGATTGTTGATGGGTCTGAAAGCTGTCCTAACATTTGAACAAGACCAATTAATGTTCCTATCAATCCCATTGCTGGCGCAACATCAGCGCCTTGACGAATAATCGCAATTCCTTTTTGATGTCTATAGGCCATTGACGCAAGATCCGTTTTTAGAATTTCTTCTAAATCTTTTGGTGATGTACCATCAGTCAGATTCACGATACATCTTTGCATAAAGGCATCATCTTTAAATTCTTGAATATAATTTTCAAGCGTTAAAATGCCTTTTTGCTTTGCAATCATCGCAAGCAAAATCATTTTCCGGGCAATTTGCGTTGGGTTGTTTTTACGCTCGAATAACGACCATTTTAATATCTTAGGTAAGGCTTTAAAGTCTGCAAAATGTGTTGCAATCATTGTGACTGCTATGGTTCCGCCAATCACAATCAAAAAAGAAGGTATATCCACAAATAGCATGAGCGATCCGCCCATTAACATACTCACTGACATCAGAGCAACTGCTCCTATACTGCCAAAAATTGTCATATAGTCAAAATGAATATGACCTCGAGAAGCTCGAAGCTCTTTTACAATATCTACGCCTTGATTCACACTTTTATTTTGCTTTGCTGTATTTAACATGCCTACCATATTTCTTCCAAACTATAATCGTTATGCTCTATCTGATTTAATAATCTCAGTCATTGTGATCCCTAATCTATCTTCCACAACAACAACCTCACCCCTTGCCACCAATCTATTATTGACATAAATATCAATAGCTTCACCAATTTTTCTATCAAGCTCAACCACAGCACCACGACCCAATTTAAGCAATTGGCTTACTTGCATCTCTGCTTTTCCGAGAACCGCTGAAACTTGAACTGGAATGTCATAAACAGCATCTAGATCACGGGCAGATCGAAAATCATTTGGATCATTGTCTCCTGGATCTGTTTTTTCATACTCATCAAATACAAGATTTTTAGATCCTGAACCATCGTTTTTAAGTTCAGCAGCAGTGCTTTCTTCCATCGCCGCGACCATTTCATCTATCTTTTCTTCTTCTGTCATTTTATGCTCCTATTTGCTCACTATTTGTTAGGTCTTGATTTTGAACATGACCAGCTTCTACTTTATCAAGAAATGGACCTGCAATCTTATCCAGCTCCTCAATCAATCTTTGCGTATTCTTTTCAATACCGCCTTCTTCCCAATGAATTTGAAAATCAAGAAACCCAGAAGCCTTCTCTGAAAAACAACTGTACTTTCCTTCGTAACCATTTTGAGCCATGATCTCTTTTATCTTCGGCTCAAGAATGATTAGAATCTCCGGATGGAGCGTAATTGATAATTTAGGCCTTTGAATCACAGCTTTCAATTTATCGGTCAAATCTTGCTCTAATTCTGCAAAAGCGTTCTTTTGAGCCAACTTTGGAAAGATTTTTTGCAAAAACGCAGCCATAAAAGCGAGAGCATTTTCATAAAAATGCTCTTCAAGTTTCTGATGTTGTTCAAAGAGCGCATCAATTGATCCGATCATTTTTTTTAACACCTCAAGACTTTGAGCATCAACAGATGACTTCACATCAAACAAAGCCTCTTTTTTTGCAGATATGATAAATTGCTCAATATCATTCTGAGTATAAGCAGGATTTTCATCCTCTTCTTTTTGAATTTGGCCCGTTGAAGCATAGTGCAACCTCTCTTTGAAGCTCAAGTCATCAAGAGGCGCATTAAAATTAAATTTTTTGTGAGGGTAATTCATGTATTTTTTCCATTATTCCCTAATAAACCAACTCATCATCACCTTTGCTAACAGCAATGACAATCTCACCTTTATCAGCTAATTGTTTGGCCATTAACACAACGTTACTTTGGGACTCTTCAACATCTTTTAAACGAACAGGCCCCATCGCACTCATATCTTCACGCAGAATTTTACCAGCCCTTTCTGACATATTGGAAAAGAAGAGATCTTTAATTTCTTCAGAAGCCCCTTTCAAGGCGAGAGCAAGCTGAGATTTATCAATATTTCTAAGCAATGTTTGAATACCAGCCGCATCGAGCTTGATAAGATCTTCAAAGGTAAACATCAAAGCTTTAATTCTCTCGGCTGAATCACGATTTTTGTCTTCAAGCTGTTCCATGAATCTTGATTCAGTTGTTCTCTCAAAATTGTTGAATATCTCTGCAAGCATTTCATGGGCATCTCGACGATTTGTTCTTGCAAGATTACTCATGAATTCCGTTCTGAGTGTCTTTTCAATATCCTCAAGAACATCTTTTTGGATCGACTCCATTCTCAGCATTCTCATGACAACTTCTAAAGCAAAGTTCTCTGGCAAGATAGATAAAACCCGCGCTGCATGATCTGGCTTAATTTTAGATAAAATAACAGATACCGTCTGTGGATATTCATTCTTTAAGTAGTTTGCAAGAAGCTCTTCACTCACATTCCCAAGCTTATCCCACATTGTTCGTCCTGCAGGGCCACGGATATCTTCCATGATTTGCGATACTTTATCTTTTTCCATCACCTTCAGCAAAAGCTTTTCTGTTGATTCAAACGAACCTGTCAAAGAGCTGGTTGATGAAATGCTATCTGCAAAATCAATGAGTAGTTTTTCAATTAAATTGGACGTGACTGTTCCTAGACTCGCCATACAGTTAGAGATTTCTTTAATTTCGTCTTCATCCATATGCCTAAAAAGCTCAACAGCATTGTCTTCACCCAATGACATAATTAAAATCGCTGACTTTTCAGCCCCAGTAAGGGTTCTGAAGTCATCTTTAATTTTTGGCGCTGAGCCTTTGCTTTTTTTCGCTAACGACATTTATTTTCTCTATGCATCCTGATTCATCCAGCCGCGGATAATATTAACCGCCTCGTCTGGATGTTTTTTAACAATTTCACCAACTTTTTTGATTGTTGAAGCCCTAACACGTCCCTCAACCTGGTTCAAGTCCATCATTTGCTCAATTTTTTCATCCATCGCCTCACCTGGCGGTGTTAACCTGGCTTCTGTTGATCCTGTTAAGGCAGCTTGTGCATTTGCGAGTTGTTGATTTTCGTTTGAATTTGCATAAGCAAGTTGATTTGCATCATAACCAGCAGGTCTCTCTAGCAATCTAACAATCATTGGACGCACAATCAGCAAAATAACCAAAATTGCAACGACTCCGAGTATGCCAATTTCACTAATACGAACCATATTTTGTTTTAAAACACCCATGAGACTTGTATCTTCTGGGGCGGTATTCGGCAAATCGGTCTCAGTGGAAAATTGCATATTAATAACCTCAACCACATCGCCTCTTTTTGCATCAAAACCAATTGCGGATTTAACCAATGTCTCAATTTTATCCATTTCTTCTTTTGATCTTGGGGCATAGGTTTTTGTCCCACTTGCATCAGTTTGATAGACCCCATCCACAAGAACCGCAACAGAAAGCTTGTTCAAATGCCCAATTTCTTGAATTTTATTTGTGACTGTTTTCGTAATTTCATAATTGACCGTTTCTTGAGTTCTAGTCGTTTTCTCATTTGATGAATTTCCGGCTCCCGCGCCCGCTGCTCCTGCCGGTAAATTATTTCCAACGGTTGAAGCATCGTTTTGTTCTTTGGTTTGATTTTGAGTATCTTCTTCAACTGTTTGTGTTGATCGAACCACTTGCCCGTCAGGATCGTACTTCTCCGTATTTAAGGTCACACGATCAAAATTCACATCCGCGTTCACTTCTGCTCTCACTTTTCCGTAACCAAGTGAGCGACTTAATAAATTTTCAATTGTATCCGTAAGCCTTGTTTCAATAGCAAGCTTTTGATCTTTGGCTTCAGTTAAAAGATAATCATCTGTTTCTGAATCAGTTCCTCCCCTTGCAAGCAAATTTCCTTTATCATCAATGATTGATATTTGCCTTGGCATCAATTGAGGTACCGCTGTAGACACTAAATGCTGAATGGCTGTGATTTGTTGCTTCGAAAGAGTAACACCTGGTTTGATTTTGATAAATACACTAGCCGTTGCCTTTTGATCTTGCTTATTAAACAATTCTCTCTTTGGCAAAACAAGATGAACACGAGATGTTTGAATTGGCGTTAGAGTACTAATTGTGCGCGCAAGCTCACCTTCAAGGGCCCTGACATGATTCAGATTCTGAAGAAAATTTGTTGTTCCAAAATTATCCATATCATTAAAGAGCTCATATCCAACTGAACCACCCGTTGGCAGGCCCTCACTCGCAATAATCATTCGCAGACGACCAACATCATTTGCAGGCACTAGAATTTCTGACCCATTCAAATTTGAATCGTAAGGAACTCCCAATGATTGAAGCTTTGTTACAATCACAGCACTATCATTTGCATTGAGCTCACCATACAAAAGAGCCATATTCGGTGTTGATAGACTGGTGGCAAGATAGATAAAAAATCCTAAAAGCCCAATTGTCACAACTCCAAGAGCAGCCATTTTTGGCGGGCCTAGATTTCTAAAAATCTGAAAAATGTCGTTCATAGCCAATTTTCCTGCTTGTCTGAATAAGATATATCATCATTACCTTGATGTTCTTTCAAATGATATAAAATATTCGTGAAAGAAAACAGGAAAAAATTGCCTATCTTTATTTTTTCACTTTCCACAATTATTGATTATTTATTGACTTATCGGTCCATGTAATCAGATCATTTTGAGTTTGTTGATAAAGATCATCAAAAGACGTAACAATTGTCATTAATTTATTCTCAGAAACCTGATCTGTTTTTGAAAATACTTTTGATGCAACAATCTTCTGATCCGATCTTCTGACTAAAACGGCATAAATCTCTATATAAATTTCTGGAGCCATTGATAAATCACCTTCATCATAATTGGCTTCAAAATGTCTCAGATCCATTTTTAAGAGATATTGGTTATCTATTGTGCTGTCATTAAAGTCAATCACATTGTACGAGCTTTTGTTTTCATACGAGGCTTTTAAACTTGAATAAAGCATTGCAGGAATCTTATCTGACCAGCGAATATCTGCAAAATAATCGTATACAGTTCCCTGTTTTGTTAAAACGATTTTATCATTATTTAAAAAACTCGATGATTCAAAGCGATCAAGCATTAAGACGGTCTCTTTTTTGGCAGATGGCTTGCCTGAATCTTTAATGGATGAAACGCTCACAATTGATTCTTTTGGAATATCGCGCGTAAGCCCTAAACAACCTGCTAGCGACGTAAGACTAAGCACCACAATTGTGACCTTGAAAAGATTTTGTATATTAAGTTTAATCAAGTTTCACCCCTTTATAAGTTGGATGCCCAAAGAAAAAATCACCTTTATTCTCTTCAAGACTATCTGCAACGCCTTTAATGCTTTTGGTCATATCACGTAATTCAATTGTTAAAGCGTGAATTTCAGGCAAAGTATGCTGTGTAAAACTCTGCAAGGGTTGTTTACTATCTAACAAAATTTGCCCAGCATTTTGGCTGACTGAATTTAAATGCAGAAAAACTTGCGAAAGTTGTTCAACATTTTCATCGCTAAAGACCTTATTTAACCTTGTGGTTAACTCTGAGAAGTGAGCCATAATCTGCGGCAAATTATCAAAAAAAGACTCAATTGATGATGGATTCGTTTTAATCATTGCAACATCATAAGGAGATGTTTTAAGGCGAGGGGAATCTTTAGAACCACCAGAAATTTCAATATAGCTACCGCCTGTAATTCCTTGCATTTCAAGCTGTGCAAATGAATCTTCTTTGATTGGCACTTCCGGTTCTATCATAACACGCACTTTAATCGTATCTGAATTATCTTTTGGAATCGAAATATCTTCAGTCGAACCCACTGTAAGCCCTTTAAATTTAACTGGTCCTCCCAAAGCAAGACCATTAACGGACCCTCTGAAATAAACATCGTAAGGCACGCGCGTATCTTCAAGAGACTCGCCACCAAGCCAAAAAAGGAACATAACAACCCCTAAAAATCCTGAAAACACAAAGATTCCCACGCGAAAATAAAATGCTTTCGTTTCCATCTTGAGGCCTTTCTAACAGCAGTGAATAATTATCTGCTTCATTCTACCTATACTTCTTAAACAAAGATTAAAAGAATAGAACTAATCTAAAAAAATATACACCTCTTTTGGCTTGAGATATCAAAAATGACCGATCATTCACTTCACGCACACGGCACAAGTAATAGATTTACCTATGGTATTTTACTGAATACTATCTATATCATCTTCGAAATCATTTATGGGATCAAATCAAACTCAGTCGCCTTAATCGCTGATGCTTTCCATAATGCTGGTGACGTTTTTTCTCTTGCTCTTGCATGGTTTGGCATATGGTTATCTGAAAAAAAGGCTCCGTCTAAATTCACCTTTGGCTATAAAAATGCAACAATACTCACAGCCTTTATCAATGCTCTTTTAATTCTTGTTGCTGTCGGTGGTATAGGCTGGGAAGCAATCGAACGTCTTAGAATGGATGAAATCTCCATTCAATCAATGACAGTCATTGTAGTGGCATCCATAGGTGTTTTTATTAATGGTCTTACGGCCTATCTCTTTTTTCATGATAGACACACGGATATCAATATCAAAGGCGCCTTTCTTCATATGGCAATTGATGCTGCTATTTCAATTGGCGTCATCATTGGTGGTATTTTGATCTTTTATACAAACTGGAATTGGCTTGATCCCGTTATATGTCTCGTTATTTCTGCGATCATTTTAGTCAGTACGATAAAATATCTGAAAGAATCATTCGATATGATTCTACACGCTGTTCCAGATCGGATTGAGCTGGACAACTTAAAAGCCTTTTTGGATCAATACAAAGGTATTATTTCTTATCATGATTTACATATATGGCCACTCAGCACAACAGAAGCTGCTTTATCGGCTCATATCATTGTTGCAAAAGATAACTTTACAACTTCATTTCGGCAAACACTTGAATCATTAATCGCTCAAAAATTTGATATATCACACATCACACTGCAAATTGAGCTTATAAATGAGTCGCTCGATTGCCAGACAAATTGCCACTCACATACCTAGGGTTAATTTCCTGTCAAGATTCGATCAATAAGCTGTTGAACAGTCGGCACAAAACCATTTGCATAAAATGGATCTTCAGCAAATTTATAGGCATTGTGACCAGCAAACATCAGTTCATCTTCAATTTTTGAGGAATGACTGATTGATTGAAGTGTTTTTTGAATACAAAATGACCTTGGATCGGCTTTTTTACCATTTGAGCCTTCTTCATTTTGAGCCCAATTAGAGAAACGACAAGCACTTAAGCAACCCATACAGTTGATTTGATCTGAAACAATCTCATCTGCTTTTTGTTTTGTCGTAAAAATAATTGTATTATCTGGTGTCTTTAACATTTCATCATATCCAGCAAGCATGAAATTATCTGCTAAAGTTAAGCTATCTGATGAAATATAAACAGGACGTTTTCTCGGCCCAAAGGGTAGGGGGTGTAACATATCACCAATCGGCGTTACTGAATATGGAATCTGACGCTCACCACGACCTCTAAGCTCTTTAATAAAATCATTATTCACAGCTGATGAATAAAAGCCTGTTGGAGAGAATTGGTTTAGAAAAACATCACCCTTTTTAAGCGTCAAAAGGCGCTTTTTCCATGCATCTGAAATAGGGCTTTCTTGTGTTAAAAGAGGTCTTGTTCCAAACTGGAAACCAATCGGTCCAATTTCAGGATTATTAATCCAATCAGCCCAATCACGCAAATACCAAACACCACCAGCCATAATAATAGGCACATGATGCAAATTAAACTCATTCATTTGCTGACGCAATTCAACAATACGTGGGTATGGATCTTGCGGTTTGGTTGGATCTTCGCTGTTAGAAAGACCATTATGCCCACCTGCAAGCCAAGGATCTTCATAAACAACACTGCCTAAAAGATTACTATGCTTGTGGTATGATCTTTTCCATAAAGCTCTAAAAGCACGTGCTGAAGAAACAATAGGATGATAATAAACATTATGTTCAGCAGCAATATCAGCAATCTTATAAGGCATACCAGCGCCACATGTAACGCCATGAACAATGCCTTTTGTTCCCTCAAGAATACCCTTTAGAATATCTTCAGCGCCGCCCATCTCCCAAAGAATGTTTACATGAAGACGTCCTTGTCCACCTGAAATATCATGGGCCTTTTGCAACTGAGCAATACCACCCTTAATACCAAAATCAACCAGTTCAGCATGTTTTTCACGACGTGTTTTACCATGATAAATTTGCGGAATAACCTGCCCATCAGCATCATAACTATCTGCATTGACACCTGAAACCGTTGCAACACAACCAGCTTTAGCCCAAGGGCCAGAACTTTCACCTTTGGTAATTGAAATCCCTTTGCCACCTTCAACTAAAGGTAGAACTTCTTTGCCTGATATTAAGATAGGATTTAAGTCTTTCAAAATTACGACTCCTGTTGCCGGTTTATAGACGTGTATCTGATATTAATTGACGATTTATGATATATCAAAATTGATATAACATATTTACAAATTTAATATCTCCAGAATGATGAGGGAATACCCAATGTTTCAGCTCCAACCATAGATTTTTAACATTCTACTGTCAAGACATTTCATCATAATCTAAAGATTTTACGGATTTAAAAAACCATTATATCTTTAAAATGGTTTTAAAACAACTAAAAAAACAATTAAAATCATAAGGATTGTTGGTATTTCATTGACAATTCGAAAGAATCGAGACGATTTTTGTATACCTTTTACAAGATCAGACCGCCATTTTGCACATGCCATATGAAAAACGCTCATTAAAACAACCAATGTTAGTTTAACATGAAACCATCCCTGTTTCAAAAGATCAGGCATTAGATAAACCATTGTAAGGCCAAATACCCAAGTCAAAATCATTGCTGGGTTCATGATAAATCTGAGAAGCTTTCTTTCCATGATTTCAAATTTCTGAACAGCTTCACCCCCAGGGATTGATTCAACGTGATAGACAAAAAGCCTAGGTAAATAGAATAATCCAGCCATCCATGATATAACTGAAATAAGATGAAGGGCGAAAAAATATTGATAATATGCGATCATTTTATTTTCCTACCATTTATTATTCAGTTGATGCGCACAGCATTTCATACCTTTTGCACAAATTCGAGGGTATGATGCATATTTTTCATGATCAGGACTTGCGAGTTTCGCTTCAATTAAATCAGAAAGCCCTTCAATAAATTGATTTCCAATTGAAACCGCAGGTGCATAAGCAAAAAAGGGAGAACCACCTTCTAAAGCCATAGATCGATAAAGTTGATCAATTTCATACAAAGTTTCTGAATGTTCTGAAACAAATGCAATTGGATAGATCACAATAGGTCTTTTTTCTTTCGCATATTTTTCAATGAGTTCATCCGTTGATGGTCCAATCCATTTCATGGGACCAACACGACTTTGATAGCATATTTCATAATCAATTTTTTGATTATATTTTTGCTCTAAAGATTCTATAATTTTTAAGGCTGTCATTTCACACTGAGATTGATAAGGATCACCAGATTTGACAATTTTTTCAGGCAAACCATGTGCTGATAAAAGCAAAATGGGATTCCCAAATTTTTGTGCCTCAGGATAATATAAAGAAATATTTTGAGTGCTTTGTGAAATAAGGCCTTCATGTTCAGGATAACAACAAATAATCTTTTCTGGTTTATTTAATTTTAAAAATTGACATGCCTTTCGCCAAACACGTAAAAATGACTGAGACGTCGTCGTTGAAAATTGAGGATATAAAGGCAAAATTACAATTTGATCTGGACTATAATCTTGAACATCTTGCGCTGTTTGTAGAGCAAAAGGATGCCAATATCTCATTGATGTAAAAACTTTTACCTTTGAAAAACCCCGTGCTTTAAGAGATTTTTCAAGTGCACTTGCTTGCTTGAGCGTATTTTCTAAAATAGGTGATTTTCCACCAATATGAGAATAGATTTCTTTGGCCTCTTTTTCTCGTTTTTTAGAGATCAAATGAGCCAAGAAAAACCGAAAGGGATTTGGCAGACGAATAATCAGAGGATCTGAAAAAAGTTGAAATAAAAAAGGACGAACAGATTCAAGACGATCTGGTCCACCTAAATTAAAAACAACAACGGCAATTTTAGATTTTTGACTCATAAAATGACCTATCTTTGACAAGATTTAACAATATCAAGGGTTTGATGAACATGGGCAATGGGTGTTTCTTTGATGATACCATGACCTAAATTGAAAATATATTTACGATCCTTGAATGTATCACAAATATTTTGAATCTGTTGAACCATTTGATCACCGCCAGCAAGTAAAAGATGTGGATCCAAATTTCCTTGAACAAGAATATGTTTTGGGATTTTATTTTTAGCCCAGTCCAAAGGAACAAGGTAATCAATTCCTAATCCATCCATAGGTACTTTTTGAATAAAATTCTCATACAAAAAGCCGGCCGCCCTTGGAAAAGAAATAATGGGCACATGAGGATATTTTGCTTTTAAAGTTTCAATAATTTGGACATGAGCTGCAATTATGTATTTCTCAAACTCTTCCTCTGGAAGAAGATTAGCCCAACTCTCAAATAATTGAATAACATCAGCTCCTGCAAGAATTTGATAGTCGCAATAAAGAATTGTTCTTTCAATCAGAAGTGATATGAGTTTTTGAAAATATTCTTTATCTTTGTACATGCATGTTTTTAAGCGATCGAATGTTTTGCTTCCGCTGCCTTCAATCATATAAGTTGCAACAGTAAATGGCCCTCCTGCAAAACCAATGAGTGTTTTATCTGATGTTAAAGTTTGTTTCAATTGTTTAATTGTTTGAAAAATAGGAGAAAGTTTTAATGAAAAATGATTTTCATCCAGATTTAACTCAGAAAATTTGAGATGTGGTTGTAAAGGCGTGAGGACTGGCCCTTGTTTTTCTTTAAATTCAAGATTTTGATCAAGAGCATAAGGGATAACAAGAATATCGGAGAATAAAATGGCGGCATCAAACGGAAACCGTCTTAAAGGCTGTAACGTAATTTCTGTTGCATAATCTGGCGTGAAGCACATGGTTAAAAAATCACCCGCTTTTTCACGTAAATCTCTATATTCTGGTAGGTATCGACCTGCCTGTCTCATAAACCAGCATGGTATTTGAGAGGATGAGGGGGTTGAAAATTCATTAAGGAGTAATTTTGACATTTGATAGATTGTTCTTGTTGGTTGGTTTTTAGTACTATACCTTTTAACTTAATAAATAGAAATATAAATATTAGTAGTTTTAGTGGTATCCTGTGGACTCTGTGGATTAAAATTTACCCACTAAATTATCCACAGATTTGTTAAAATAAAAGTCTAATAAAAATAGTGCCTTGTGAGAATTTATCCGGAATTTTGATTTAAATAAAAAAAACAATTCACAAGGGGGTGAAAGCTCTGATACTTTCGGGGTAGAACCTAATTTTTTCGAAATGTCTGGTTTTATCCTTTTTATCCACATATTATACAAGCTAGGAAAGAGACGAAAAAAAGATGATTCATCATACAAAAGATCAAAAATTTCATGTTCATTTGGTGTCTGATTCAACGGGGGATACAATTTTTTCGGTTGCGAGAGCCTGTCTCTCTCAATTTGCACACCAACAATATGTAGAGCATTTTTGGAATTTGGTCCGGACAGATCGTCAAATGGATTTTGTGATTGAAAGTATCGAGAAAAATCCTGGCTTTGTCATGTATACGCTTGTTGATGAAAAGCTAAGAGATCGCTTAAAGCTTTTGTGTCAAAAGTTGAGCCTTCCAATTGTTCCAGTGTTAGAGCCATTAATGCATGAGTTAACATTATTTTTTGGCGCCCAATCGGTTGGAAGGCCAGGCAGACAATATGTTTTGAATGATAAATATTTTAATCGTATTGAAGCAATTGAATATACTTTGATGCATGATGATGGGCAATTAGGGCCAGATTTATATAAGGCGGATATTATATTGGTCGGTGTTTCACGATCTTCAAAAACACCAACATGCATGTATCTTGCCAATAGAGGCTATCGGGTCGCAAACTTTCCTTATGTTCCGGGATGTCCGCTGCCCTCAATTTTGTTTGATGTCACAAAGCCTCTCATTGTTGGCCTCACAAAAGATCCAGAAAATCTTGTTGAAATAAGGCGGAATCGATTGAAATTGCTTAATCAAGGAGAGCATGTTGATTATGTTGATTTGCAAAAAGTAAAAGCAGAAGTTTTAGAGGCGCGTCGCTTTTATCGCTCGCACAAATGGCCGGTTGTTGATGTTACAAGAAGGTCCATTGAAGAAACAGCCGCTGAAATTATTATGCTTTTACAACGTCGTGATTTAGATAAATTGTCAACTATTGAGCAACAAGAGAAGAGCTGATGATTATATTGGGTTTAACAGGTTCTATTGCAATGGGAAAATCAACTGTTGCAAAGATGTTAAGGCAGTTGAAAGTGCCTGTTCATGATGCTGATCAGGCTGTTCATTCGCTGTTACAACAAGATCACCATGTGATAGAAGTTCTCTCTAAATTGTTCCCTGATGCTTATCATGGCGGATATATTCATCGTAAGGATTTGTCAGCTAATGTTGTGAAAGATCCGGGTAATTTGAAAAAAATTGAGCAGATCCTTCATCCTAGAGTGAAAGATAAAACGCTCTCCTTTATTCATAGGCATTTTCGAAAAAAGACGCCTGTGATTTGTCTGGATATCCCGCTTCTTTTTGAAAAAGAAATTGATCGCAATCCTGATTATGGCATTGATTATGTTATCACTGTGTCAGCTCCTCATTTTATTCAGCGCTCTCGATTGATGGCGCGTCCAAATATGACTGCGGATAAAATCAAAATTTTAACTGAGAATCAAATGCCAGATCATCAAAAACGAAAAAGGTCTGATTTTATTGTTGAGACTGGTCTTTCAAAGGCCTATACTTTAAAACAGATTCGAAAGATTTTGAGTGAGATTCAAAAATGACAAGAGAAGTGGTTTTAGATACAGAAACAACAGGATTTGAGCCTTCAAAAGGCCATCGCCTTGTTGAAATTGGTTGTATTGAGCTCATCAATCATTTGCCAACCGGTAAAGTTTATCATCAATATATCAATCCAGACCGTGATGTGCCGGCTGATGCTTTTAGAGTTCATGGTCTTTCAACAGAATTTTTGGCAGACTATCCGCAATTCCCAGAAATTGCTTCAGATTTTTTAGCTTTTATTGGTGATTCACCATTGGTTATTCATAACGCAGCTTTTGATATGAAGTTTTTAAATCACGAATTGAAAGCTTATTCTTTTCCTGAAATTGCTTATGATCGTGCGATTGATACGGTATTGATTGCGCGTAAAAAATTTCCAGGATCTCCTGCGAGCCTTGATGCTTTGTGTAAAAGATTTAAAATTGATAATTCATCCAGAACGTTACATGGTGCTTTATTAGATTCTGAGCTCTTGGCTGAAGTTTACCTAGAGCTTTTAGGTGGGCGTCAGTCAGATTTTGGTATGCAGATGATGGGGGCAGGGCCAACAGAAGGAGCTCAGCAAACATCTCAGCTGGTTCGTGCATTAGGTCCAAAAGAAAAAAGGGCATCACGTCAATTTCAGCTCTCTCCAGAAGAATTGAAAGAGCATGAATCAATGATTGCAGGATTAAAAAATTCGATTTGGTTATCATAATTTTTCTCTTTAGCCTGATTTAACCTTTATTTGATAAGATATGAGTACGATAGAAGTGCTATAGGATTTTGGTGTCTCAATAGGTTGAATCAATGGATAAAAATTTCTCAAATGATGATTTGCTGAATCTCTCAAATAGTGAATTGTTGAAAATTGTTATTAAGATTGCAGCGATTGTGATGCTTGTAAGAACGATCATTATGGTTGTGGTTTTGCCCTCATTTGCATCGCTGGGTTTTGTTTGGTCGTCCTTTTGGGAAAATCTTTTAGTTCCTATTTTATTAGGTGGTATTGTATCCCCCATTATTGGTTTTTGGATTATTGGTCCCTATGTAAGAGAAAGAGACCAAGCTTTTAATCTTGCAATGGATGAAAAATCCGAGAAAGAAGCCTTTCTGTCAGACCAGTCTAAGACGCTTGAAAAAGTGATTGAACAAGCAACAACAGAGCTGAAACGAACTCAGGAAAGATATGAATTTGTAGAAAAAGCAACAAATGATGGTCTTTGGGATTGGGATGTTTCATCTGATTCGATTTATTTTTCGCCGCGCTGGAAAGAAATGATTGGCTTTAATGATGCTGATTTTCCAAATGATAGAACGGCTTGGATAACACGGATACATCCAGATGATCGTGATTGGGTTGCCTCTATTCTTGATTTTGCATCAAAATTAGATTCAGAAACAACAGGCGAATGTACTTATCAGATTCTGCATAAGGATGAGTACTATATTTGGGTTCAGATGCAATGGATTCATACCCAATCAGTTGAAGGTGGCCGTGTTCTTGGCGCGCAAACAGATATTACAGACAAAAAGAAAATGGAAGAGCAATTGATTCATGATTCTCTTCACGATGGTCTAACAGGCTTGCCAAATCGAAATTTATTACATGACCGTATCAGTCAAAATTTAATTCGCTTTAAACGAGACCCAAATGAGCGATTTGTATTATTGTTCATTGATGTTGATAACTTTAAGCGAATCAATGATACTTTGGGGCATTTAGTGGGTGATCAGGTCTTAATCAAATTAAGTGAACGTCTTTTAGAGGTTTGTCGTGAGTCTGATACTGTTGCTCGTCTTGGCGGGGATGAATTTGCTATTTTAATGCCTTATTTCCAATCACAAAAAAAATTAGAAGCAACCATTAAGAGACTTTTGTCTTATGTGAATAAGCCTTTGAAATTAAGTCGAACAACGGTTAATCCTAATATTAGCATTGGTGTTGTTGTCTCTGAAATGTATCATCGAAATTCAATGCCTGAGAAAATTCTGATGGATGCTGATTTGGCTCTTTATCGGACGAAAGAATATTCTAAAGGCAGTTATTCTATTTTTGATCTGAAAATGCGGGATAAAATGTCTGAACAATTTGAGATCGGAAATTCTTTAGATCAAGCTTTGGCTGAAGATGAGATCATGGTCTTTTATCAGCCAATCGTTGATGTTGGTCAAAGTGTCATCAAAGGCTTTGAAGCGCTTGTGCGGTGGAAACATCCAAAACATGGTTGGATTTCACCAGCAAGTTTTATTCCGATCGCAGAAGAGTCAGAATTTATTCATAAGTTGGGGCACTATGTTGCAGATCAGGCATTGCTTCAATTACAAGAATGGAATTTGTTGTTTAAGAGAAACGATTGGCTAATGAGTGTGAATGTGTCTGGACGTCAATTTGATAGGCAGGATTTGATTTCCTATCTTAAAAATAGCCTCGAAAAGTACAAGATTGATCCGCGTCAATTACAGGTTGAATTGACAGAAACGATATTGAGTGTTCGTCATACTGAGCTAGAAGATGATTTAAAAACGTTAAAAGAAATGGGAGTTAAGCTTGCGATTGATGATTTTGGCACAGGAATTTCTTCGCTTAGTACATTTTTTAGATACCCTTTTGATGCCATCAAAATTGATAAATCATTTGTGGATGATATTGAGACCAATGAAAGATCAAAAATTATGGTGAAATTGATCCAGACATTAGCCAATACAATGTCTATCCAAACAGTTGCGGAAGGGGTGGAAACATTTGGCCAGATAGATATGCTTAGAGGCTTTGGTTGCCATTATATTCAAGGTTATTATTTTTCAAAACCACTTGATGCCGTTGAGATGACCCAGCTTTTGTCTGAAAACATGAATCCTGCCAATTGGAATATCCTAGAGGGAAAACCTCTAAAATTCAAAAAAGCCTCTTAGTTTTGAGTTACGCGCTAGGGAGCAATCTTTGCTCCATTGCTTTCTTTTCAATGAGCAGTGTAATTTTTTCGAGAGCTCTATTTTCAATCTGACGGATTCGCTCACGACTGATCTCATATTTCTGTGATAATTCATCAAGCGTTTTTGGTTCATCAAGAAGGCGTCTTTCTTCAAAAATGGCGCGCTCACGATCATTTAAAGTACCAAGAGCCTCATTTAAAAGAGCCAGACGTTTTGAGTCTTCATCATTTTTTGCCATGACAAATTCTTGGCTTTTTTGATTTTCATCAACCAAAATATCTTGCCATTCACCGCTTTCTTCACCATCCATGCGCATGGGAGCATTCAATGAATGATCGTGGCCAGCAAGTCTGCGATTCATATTGATCACTTCTTGTTCAGACACATCGAGCTGATTTGCGATTTCTCTCACATCATCAGGATGAAGATCGCCATCATCAATCGCCTTTAAATCGCCCTTTAAGCGCTTAAGATTGAAGAACAGCTTTTTTTGAGCAACGGTGGTTCCGATTTTAACGAGTGACCATGAGTGGAGAACATATTCCTGAATCGAGGCTTTAATCCACCACATCGCATAAGTTGCAAGACGAAAACCCCGATCAGGATCAAATTTCTTGACGGCTTGCATCATGCCAACATTGCCTTCAGAGATGAGTTCAGATAAAGGCAAGCCATAACCACGATAACCCATTGCAATCTTTGCAACGAGTCTTAGATGGCTTGTGACAAGTTTGTGTGCCGCTTCACGATCGCCTTCTTCTTTCCATGATTTAGCAAGAGTATATTCTTCTTGCGCTTCAAGCATTGGAAATTGACGGATCTGTTGTAAATAGCGTGCAAGTCCTGTTTCGGTGTGTAAACTCGGTAATTGATAACTCATCGATCGTTTCCCTATTTCCTCAAGGTCTTTCGTTTCCTTATTATATCATGTTTTTAAATTTATTCAATTGATAAATTCAAATGTTTGCCTTGCAAGCATTTGAAAGATCATCAAGAAGTTGCCTGAAATCCTCAGGTAATTCTGATTCAAAGGACATGTCTTCTTTTGTGCTTGGGTGAATGAAGTGAAGTTCAGCCGCATGCAAAGCTTGTCTTGGAAAAGCATTTAAGATTTTTGTGATTGCAGCAATCGGAACGGTCAAAGGACGTCTGTTTGCATTATAGGTTGGATCGCCGACAAGGGGCGTTCCGATGTGACTCATATGAACACGGATTTGATGGGTTCTGCCTGTCTGAAGATGGCACTCAATGAGGCTTGCTTGGTTTTTGAAGTTTTTAACGACTTCATAGTCTGTGATTGCCTCTTTGCCGCCAGATTTGAGTACAGCCATTCTCATGCGATCTGTTTTATGACGGCCCATTTGTGTTTCAATCTGCCCGATCTGCGGTGAAGGAACGCCCCAAACCAGAGCGTAGTATACGCGGGAGAGATCTCTTTTTGAAAATTGAGCACTGAGTTTATGGTGTGCATCATCATTTTTGGCAATGACAATAAGACCGCTAGTATCTTTATCAAGCCTGTGGACAATACCGGGTCTTTTGATCCCGCCAATGCCAGAAAGAGACTCTGCGCAGTGACCCAAAAGAGCATTGACAAGAGTCCCTTTAGAGTGGCCTGGGGCAGGATGAACAACCATACCAGCAGGCTTGTTGATGACGATTAAGTCATTGTCCTCGTAGAGAATTTCAAGGGGAATGTTCTCAGCAATAATATCAAGATCCTCAGCTTCAGGTACATGAATACTAAATTGATCGCCAGATCTTACGGCTGTTTTTGCTGTTAGTTTTAGGTCACTATTTTCTTTAATGACGTGACCTTCTTTTAAAAGCTGTTGGATGCGGGAGCGTGAAAGATCTTCGCATCTTTTCGATAAGAAAAGATCGAGACGCAACCCTGATTCTTCTTCAAGAACAGGTTCTAAATTGATTTTTGATAAAAGTTCGGTCATACTCATTCACAACTTCATAAATAATAAGGTTAATAGAGAGGTAAGGCTAGATGAGAGATAATTCAATAGGATATTTGAAAAAAATTGTCATCGTGATGGGAATCCTTATCGTCGTTGGCTTTGTTTTTCTAGGTGTCGAGTTGTCAAAACGCATCGCTGCTAAAAAGAATATCGCTGAGACGATAACCCAAGATTCTGTTATAACATATTTGAATTTGCCCAAAAATGCTAGAGTTATTAAGTCATTCATGGATAGTGGTCGACTCAGTTTGTTTGTTTCTTACTCTGAAAATGGATCAGAAACAGCACAGAAGACACAAAGAATATATCTGATTGATACAAAATCAGGCGCTATTGTTCAAATTTACGATTTATCATCCGAATAAGGAGGCTTCAATGTTTACAAAGATTGGTATTATTGGCTCAGGCCAAATGGGCAGAGGGATTGCACAGAGCTGTCTTCAAGCAGGGCTCGAGGTCATGCTCACAGATTTGAACCAAGAGGTTCTCGATCAGGCAGAGACTTTCATGATTGCGCAATTTGATCGCATGATTTCAAAAGAAAAAATGACAGAATCTGACAAACAAGCTTGTTTAGCGCGCTTGAAAAAGAGCCCTTCTTATGATCATTTTAAAACCTGTGATCTGATCATTGAAGCGGCAACAGAAAATGAGCAAATCAAGAAAAATATTTTCTCAAAACTCCTTCCCTATCTATCACCACAGGCTGTTGTTGCATCAAATACATCATCGATCTCAATCACAAGGCTAGCATCGGTGACGGATCGCCCTGATCGATTCATCGGCATTCATTTTATGAATCCTGTCCCTGTGATGAAGCTGGTTGAGGTGATTAAAGGGATTGCGACAAATGATGAGACCTACGAGCAAACTTTGGCCTTTATTGAAAAATTGGGGAAAACAGTTGCACTCTCTGAAGATTTTCCTGCCTTTATTGTGAATCGCGTATTGATGCCGATGATCAATGAGGCAATTTATACCTTGTATGAAGGCGTTGGTACAATTGAAGCCATTGATAAAGGAATGAAACTAGGGACAAACCATCCGATGGGACCTTTAGAGCTGGCTGATTTCATCGGGCTTGATACGTGCCTTTCGATCATGCAAGTTCTCTACGAAGGCCTTTCAGATAGCAAATATAGACCATGTCCTTTGCTCGTAAAATATGTTGAAGCTGGCTGGCTTGGTCGTAAAACCAAAAAAGGCTTTTATGATTATCAGTTCGAGGTCCCAAGGCCAACGCGGTAAATGAGGATTTTATTTTTTGGGCGCTTTCAGTTGATCCAATTTTGTTTCATGCCCATTTTTTTGAACGCTTTGTGCTTTGTCATAACTTTCCATTAAAGCTCTGTATGGAGGGACAATATTGTCTACCATAATGCTTGCAAAATCAAGGGCATCAGGACGGTTCCATGTGCTCATGATTTCTCCTAATAAAGCAAAAGTATCAATTGGTATAGCGCCAGCTTGAACAACACGAGCCAATGTGATATCTGTTGCCATTTTGCTCCAATTCCCTGAAGCATCAACAACGCAAAATACCTTATATCCTTTTACAAGAGCGCTTAATGCTGGAAAGGCCATGCATACACTTGTGAGTGTTCCTGCGATGATGAGTGTTTTACGTTTTGTTTTTTCGATAGCACTTACCCATGCTGGATTATCCCAGGCATTGATTTGTCCTGTTCTTGGAATGTAGACTGCATTCGGATTTGCTTGATGAATTTCAGGAATAAGGGGCCCATTAGGTCCATCAGGAACCGATGCTGTTGTAAATGTAGGCATTTTAGCAAGGTGAGCTAATCTTGCTAAAGCAGTTGCATGATTCCGAAGAGTTGGTTGATCCATGTCCCGGACGAGTTGGAATAAGCCTGATTGATGGTCGATGAGCAGCATGACTGCATCATCAGGATCAAGCATCCATTTGTTCTTATCAACGGCTTTCTTATCGAACATGTTCTTCATAGGCTCCCTCCTTTGTTAAATTTTCCGCTCCGAAAATCATTATAGGCTTGATAGATTTCTTCTTGGGTATTCATGACGAATGGTCCCATGCCAACAACAGGTTCATCAATTGCTTCACCGCTCATGAACAATAATTTTGTTTCTTTTTGAGCTTTTAGAGAGACAATGTCTCCTTCATTTCCAAGGATTGCTAATTCATTGGTTTGAACAGATTTGCCCTCAATTGAAATATCTCCATTCATGACAAAGAGCAGTGCATTAAAGCCAGAATTTATAGGAATATCGAGTGAGCTATTGGCGGCTAGGCATATATCATAGAGGTGAATGGGTGTAAAGGTTTTGGCGGCACCCTTTATGCCATTAAACTGGCCTGCAATCACACGTACTTGACTTTTATGATTATCTAATTTGACAACAGGTATCGCTTTGTCCAGGATCTCTTGATAACGAGGGGCAGACATTTTATCTTTGGCTGGCAGATTCACCCATAATTGAATCATCTCCAGCGTTCCCCCTTTTTTCGTGAAAGCTGCACTATGCTTTTCTTCATGTAAAACACCACTTGCAGCGGTCATCCATTGCACATCGCCCGGACCAATTTTACCTTTGTTACCAGCTGTGTCACGATGTTCAACCTCTCCTGAATAGACAATTGTCACAGTTTCAAATCCGCGATGCGGATGTTGTTCAACACCACGAGGACCATTATCAGATGGAGAGAAATCAGTAGGACCCGCATAATCTAACAAAAGAAAAGGGCTTATGCCTGTGTCTTGGGAATATGAAAACATGCTGCTGACATAAAAACCATTGCCAACCCAATGTTTTTCGGTTTTTCGTGATGTTTTGTGAATTGTCCTGTGACTCATATCAACCCATGTTTGTTTATGATTTTGTCTTATTATAGTTGAGATTCTTTAATATAAAATAACTTATGTGCTATTTAGATTATGGTTAAGATTTTGCTAATCAAAATATTTATATACTTTTCTATCAGCTTTTTTAAAGAAATGGAGTATATTATGCCAAATGAACCTTCAGCACTCGGTAGACTCGTTGTTTATAATCCTCATATCGCTCTTGAGCCTAGCGAAGGGAGTGAAGGTAGGGTTTTTTATGTTTTGGGTGAAAAATTAATGGCCTCTAAGCATAAAAGGGAAGGAATAGATGTTCCGCCATCTCCTGAGGGATCGCCTCAGAGCTTGAAGAAAAGAAGAGTAACGATATCCAATCCAAAAGAATCACAAAATGAAGAGTCTGAGGACACTGCAAAAGCTTCAGCTCGTGATGTAAAAAAGCTTGAGAAACTTTCTTTGGAGAAGCTATCTGCTAAAATAAGTCGAAAACAACCTCAAGAAGAAAAGATTGGATCTATTAGCGTATCTTCAACAGTTGAAGATAACAGTGATGAGACAACTACAACCGGCGATTCAGGTACATCAAGCCTGCCCGTGAGACATCACTTTAAAAAAGTAACATGGGAAGATGCTCAATTAAAAGGAATTTGTAGATCCTTTGCCCAGAAAGAAAATAATTTTGCTGTTTACCTTACAAAAGATAGAGCTTTAGCAGCGGCGAGAAAGGCAACTATTTATGATACGGATGATCCAAAACGTATTCATGCAGAACCGCCTGTTTTTAAGCTGAGAGCAACTCCTCTGAAATTAAAAGGGGTTGAAGATCAAAGCGTTTGGGAAATTCAAACATTAGAGAAAGTTTTCTTTTTGGGTCGCTCAGGGGAGACTTTCATTGAATATCAAGAGATCAAAAAATACGATCGTACTCATACAAATACAGATGATTTTGTATTCACATCTGCTAGTATCCAAGATAACATCAGTGTGCCCGTGAAAATTTCACAAGACTTGAAAGCGCCGATTGTTTTGGCGGTCCTCACCTTTATCATGCAGATTGTTCAAACCGTCATCAGTGCCTATCTGCCTGACTCGGGCTGTTCATCAGACACGACTGTTCCAACAATCACAGTGCCAACAAGCCTATCATAATAAAGGAGGCGCTCAAAAGAGCGCCTCCTTTATTTAAAGTTTAGAAACAGGTTCATCCGCGAAGAGAGGATGGTTTTCATCAATTATAAAGTAGAAAGGGTGTCCATTGATGTCTGTGTCTTCAAAGACAGTAATCCGAGGTGTGGGTCGATTGGGGATTTTAACAACATCAAGAATGGCCCCAGCCCATCCAATAGC